>CANGLL010000017.1 GCA_947454605.1 Methylococcaceae bacterium
AACGTTCAAGATCCCCATAATTTGGGTGCTTGCTTAAGAACGGCTGATGCTACAGGCGTGCATGGTGTCATTATTACTAAAGATAATGCAACAGGCATTACTCCGACGGTGTGTAAAGTGGCGAGTGGTGCTGCAGAAACGGTGCCTGTTTATCAAGTAACCAATTTGGCGAGAACTTTACGTTGGCTGAAAGATCTAGGTTTGTGGATTGCCGGTGCAGACGGTGAAACAAATCAAACGCTTTATACGACTGATTTTACGGGGCCAATGGCCATCGTTGTTGGAGCAGAAGGCAAAGGCTTAAGGCGGTTAACCAAAGAACAGTGCGATATGTTGGTATCTATACCCATGTTAGGACGAGTAGAAAGTTTAAATTTATCCGTAGCTACGGGTGTTTTGTTATTTGAAGCGGTAAGACAGAGATCATTGGTTGCTAAGTAATGTTAGGGTCCTTGAATTATTCATTACAGGCTAATTCGTTAAGCTGTATTCGTGATGATCGGGTCTTGTTTGAGGACTTGTCATTTACTGTCAATGCTGGCCATGTGTTATTGCTAGAAGGTAAAAACGGTAGTGGTAAAACTTCATTATTACGTATTTTATGTGGTTTTCGTGAACCCGATGCGGGTGACTTAAGCTGGTGTAGTGATGCGCTATCTGACAGTTCTTACTATTCAGATTTAGCTTATGTGGGACATCTAGAGGGTGTTAAAAAAGAATTGACGGTTTATGAGAATCTCAAAGTGGCTTTGGCTTTGGGTCAAGCCGGAAATTACAGCATTACTGAAGCGCTCACTCGAGTCAATTTAGAAGATTTTGACGATATGTTAGTCGGTGCTTTATCTGCCGGTCAAAAAAGGCGTTTATCTTTAGCCCGCTTATTAATGACTAAAAATGTTTTGTGGATATTAGATGAGCCTTTTACTTCTTTGGATAGGCAAGGGATTACGCTAATAGAAACATTAATGTCTGAACATTGTGCCCAGGGGGGCATGATTGTCTTAACCTCACATCAAGACCTAAGTTTGCAAGGTGTTAATGTTCAACGCGTTATGCTCTCTTAATGTCTTTATCTACCGCCTTTTTTGCTATTATTAAAAGAGACTTGGTCTTGGCTTTACGCAGACGCTCTGAAGTGGCTAATCCCTTGTTATTTTTTATTCTGGTGATTACGCTTTTCCCTTTAGGCATTGGGGCGCAACCGCATTTATTACAGTCTATAGCACCGGGTATCATTTGGGTGTCGGCTTTATTAGCAGCAATGTTGTCATTAGATAGCTTGTTTCGCTCAGATTTTGATGATGGTTCATTAGAACAAATTTTATTAAGTGCGCATCCAGCTTCACTATTAGTTTTAGCAAAAGTTATTGCACATTGGCTAGTGACGGGTTTTCCTTTGTTAATAGTAGCCCCATTATTAGCGGTGTTTTTGGGAATGCCGACTAGCTCATTAGGCGTGTTATTGTTGACGTTGCTATTAGGTACGCCCGTATTAAGTTTGATTGGTGCAATAGGTGTTGCTTTAACGGTAGGATTAAGACGGGGAGGGATGATTTTATCCCTATTAGTTTTGCCATTGTATGTCCCAGTATTGATTTTTGCCAGTAATGCGGTAGAAATGGCGGGTGCGGGTCTACCCATTCAAGCCCAGTTAAATATCTTAATTTCATTTTTAATTATGGCCGTGTTCTTAGCACCTTGGCCAACGGCGGCCGCTTTGAAAATGAGTATCAACTGATCTGCTAAATTCAATTCTGTTTACGCTGTTTCAACATTATAATATTTGTTTAGATATTTCATTTGGCAAATATTGGATTTTTCAAATTCATCTCCATATTGGTCACTCATTAAACTAGAGGGTATTACCATGCTTAGGATTCTTTTGTTTTTAGCGACCAACGTTGCCATTATGGTCGTGGTCAGTATTATTTTTAGTGTACTGGGTTTGAATAGTACACTTGACGCACAAGGTGTGGATCTTAACTTAAATGCTTTATTAGTAATGTCCGCGGTCATTGGTATGACCGGATCATTAATTTCATTAGCAATGTCTAAATGGTCAGCAAAACAATCGATGGGGGTACATGTAATTACTTATCCTCAAAATCAAACAGAACAATGGTTAATGGAAGTGGTTGCTAAGCAAGCGCAACTAGCCGGTATTGGTATGCCTGAAGTAGGTATTTTTCAAGCACCAGAAGCGAATGCTTTTGCTACAGGCATGAGCCGAAATAGTGCGTTAGTGGCTGTGAGTACGGGTTTACTAAATGCAATGTCTGCTGCTGAAGTTGAGGCTGTAGTGGGGCATGAGATTTCTCATGTAGCTAATGGTGACATGGTGACAATGGCGTTGATGCAGGGTGTAGTAAACACTTTTGTATTTTTCTTCGCTACTATTTTGGGTCACTTTGTAGATAGAGTCGTCTTTAAAACCGAACGTGGAAATGGCCCTGCATACTATATTACCCAGATGGTGGCTCAAATTGCGTTAGGTTTCTTAGCATCCATGTTGGTCATGTGGTTCTCACGTTATAGAGAGTTTAAGGCCGATGCAGGTGGTGCTCAATTGGCGGGTAGTCAAAATATGATCGGCGCTTTACGTGCATTACAAAGAGCTAATGAAGTACCCGATTTACCGGGCCAATTAGCAGCATTTGGTATTAATGGTAGTGGTGTGTCACGTTTATTTATGAGCCACCCGCCTTTAGAAGAACGTATAGTCGCTTTACAAAATAATTAACACTACGAATATTAGAAATATAACCAGAGGCTTTATGAAAAAATTTTTATGTAGTTTGCTGTTATTGTCGGCAACAACAGCAATGGCAGAAGATACAAAAAACGAATGGATAAATACAACCTTGACCGATGGCACTATAGAGAAGGTTCAAACAGCAAAGTACGCCTATAAGAAATGTGTTAGCGATGAAATGCAAAAATCCACTTATCAACAGCAAGATACCCGCAACGCAACAGAGGCTATTATTAAGCAATGTGAACCTATACTTGCAAAGATTCGTGATGTGTATTTAGATGCTAAGGTGCCGGGTGTTATTTCTGATAGACATTTAAAGCAATTACGCATGCAAACAACTCGAGAAGTGTTACAAGGCATGATGTTTTCTGAAGCAACCCGTAAATCGGGACAAAAATAATAACTATAACGACAGGTCTTTATGAACTATACAATCGATTTATCTTTAAAACCGACTACTTTTGATTTATGGCATGTATGCTTGGCAGGTACTGTTGTGGTCCTAGCTTTAGTTTTAATAACTGTTTTGCTAAGTGTATTATTTGCGATGATGCGTTGTAAGAAAAATCATTCTTCACAATCTACACCTGCAAATCTAGTAGCGGCAGAGCCCATAGTAAAAGTGATAGAGAAAATTGTAGAAGTAGAGAAATTGGTCCCTGCGCCAATTCCAGAGCCTGTCATTTTAAAAGAAGCTACGCCTGATGCCGCTTTACAATTATTGGGTTTATTACAAAAAAACGCACGATTTATTGATTTTATCCAAGAAGATATTGCTTCTTATAGTGATGCTGATGTGGGTGTTGCTGCTAGAGTAGTCCATGAAGGCTGTAAAAAAGCAGTGCATGAACACTTCACATTGGCTCCTATTCGTACCGAATTAGAAGGAAATAAAGTCACTTTACCAGCCGGTTTTGATGCCGCATCCGTTAGGTTAACAGGTAATATAGTCGGGTCCGCACCATTTACAGGTACTTTGGTACATAAAGGTTGGCAAGTCACTGATGTGCGTTTAGCAAAACTAACCCAGACACATAACGCTAATATTGTCGCACCTGCTGAGGTTGAACTGTGAATTTTGGAGACCAACAAATTACGTCTAGTAACACTCAACGATATTCGGTAGGTATTGATTTAGGTACTACTCATTGTGTGTTGTCTTATGCCCCCATTACTAATGGTGCTGATGAAGAGTTTGTTCAGCAAGTGATGGCTATTCCACAATTATTTAGTCCTGGCTTAGTTGAAAATAGTTTTCAGTTACCTTCTTTTATTTATCAAGCACATCCTTCTGAATTAGCGGAAGGATCGACTAGTCTTCCTTGGACGTTAAAACCACAGTATTTGTTAGGTGAAATTGCGCGTAGTTTAGGTAGTAAAACGCCTATTAGACTGGTATCTAGTGCTAAAAGTTGGTTGTGTCATGCAGGTGTGGATTGTAAAGCCCCAATATTACCTGCTGAAGCACCTGAGGAAGTAGAGCGTATTTCTCCTTTTCAGGCTACTACGGCTTATTTGGCACATTTGAAAGAGGCTTGGTTAAGTTTACATCCGGATGCCCCTCTAGAGAATCAAGATTTAGTCATTACTGTTCCTGCATCGTTTGATCCTGCTGCCCGTGATTTAACGGTGGAAGCGGCTCGATCTGTAGGTTTAGGGCAAGCCATTTTATTAGAGGAACCGCAAGCGGCTTTATATAGCTGGATTGAAAAAAGTCAGGGTGATTGGCGTAAACAAGCACAATGTGGTGATGTGATTTTGGTGGTTGACGTGGGTGGTGGCACTACGGATTTATCATTAATTGCGGTGACTGAAGATCAAGGTAGTTTGACACTGACACGTATTGCTGTGGGTGATCATATTTTACTGGGTGGGGATAATATGGATTTAGCTTTAGCTTATACTGTTAAAGTAAAGCTAGATCAAGAAGGTAAGCCTATTGAGCCTTGGCAGTTGCAAGCTTTAACACATAGTTGCCGTGACGCTAAAGAAAAATTGTTTACTAACACAGAATTAGAGTCTGTACCTTTAGTGATAGCTAATCGTGGTTCCTCTTTAATGGCTGGAAACATTCGTACCGAATTGACTCGTACAGAATTGGCTAATGTTTTGGTTGAAGGGTTTTTTCCATGGGTTTCAAGTGCAGATCGTCCGATTAGCCGTCCTAGAACGGGTTTAAGGACTGCGGGATTACCTTATGCACAGGATGCCGCTATCACTCGGCATTTGGCGGGATTTTTATCTAAACAGTCTCAAGCCGCTCAAGAGATGAGTGGGATAAATCCCCCTCAAAATGCTAGTTTTATTCATCCTACAGCCGTGTTATTTAACGGGGGGGTCTTAAAAGCTCATCCTTTAGCTGAACGTTTAATGGCTGTGTTAAATTCTTGGTTAAGTACGGAACAAGCACCCTCGGCTCGACTATTGTCAGGTGCAGATCTAGATTTGGCTGTGGCACGAGGTGCGGCTTATTACGGTCATGTTAGGCAAGGTAAAGGTATACGGATTAAAGGGGGAACTGCTGCAGCTTATTATGTAGGTATTGAAAGTGCTATGCCGGCAGTTCCGGGCTTTGCTCCTGAAGTTGTAGCCTTGTGCGTGGCGCCGTTTGGTATGGAAGAAGGTACGCGTGAAGAACTACCCAGTGATGAGTTTGGCTTAGTTGTGGGTGAACCGGTCCGCTTCCGATTCTTTGCCTCTACTACGCGTCGTGAAGACAAAGTGGGATCGCGTTTAGAGTATTGGTCTAATGATGAGTTAGACGAGCTAACAGAACTTGATATTACTCTACCTGAAGAGGGTAGAAGTGCTGGTATGGTAGTGCCTGTACATTTGTGTTCGGCAATTACAGAAGTAGGTACTTTAGAATTACATGCCATCTCTCAAAAAGATCATAGCCAATGGAAAATTGAATTTGATGTAAGAGCTGGCGAATAAAGTCAGTAGATGATATAGGGTATAATCTTTCATTTTTATACCCTGTATTTGATGGCCTCTTTAGAACTTGTCAAGCAACTCACCCAGCAATTTTCTCTCTGTCTTAATCAAGATAGACATAGTCTTAAAAGGCAACTCGATCGTTTAAGAAACGAACTTAAAAAAAATAAAGACTGTTCATCACCATTAAGTATTTTAGCAGGACGAATTGAACGCTCCGTTGCTAATAGAAACAAACGTCTTTCTAGTATTCCTCCGCTTAATTTTCCTGATTTACCGGTCACGGGTAAAAAGGATGATATAGCTCAGCTCATTAAATCAAATCAAGTGGTTATTGTCTGTGGTGAAACAGGGTCGGGTAAAACTACGCAATTACCGAAGATTTGTTTATCAATTGGTTTAGGTGCCGGTGGTTTTATTGGTCATACTCAACCCAGAAGAATTGCTGCTCGGACGGTTGCTGATCGAATTGCTGAAGAACTGGGTGAGCCGATTGGCAAGTCTGTTGGTTATAAAATCCGGTTTAATGATAAAACGCACACCGACTCTTTAGTTAAGTTGATGACCGACGGTATCTTACTGGCGGAATCTCAAAATGATCCTTATTTAAGCCAGTATGAAGTTATTATTATTGATGAGGCGCATGAGCGTAGTTTAAATATTGATTTTTTGTTGGGTTATTTAAAGTGGTTACTACCCAAACGCCCTGATTTAAAAGTCATCGTTACTTCTGCAACCATTGATACTCAACGTTTTTCTACACATTTTAACGACGCACCTATTATTGAAGTCTCTGGTAGAACTTATCCGGTTGATATGCGTTATCGACCTATTATCACTAAAGAACCTTTGGAGGGTGAAGAAGTTGATGAAACGATAGATGAGTTACAGCATGCTATTTTAGATGCGGTAGATGAGTTGTATCGAGATATGCGCGGTGATATTTTAATTTTTTTAAGTGGTGAGCGTGAAATTAGAGAAACCACGGAATCTTTAAAGAAACATCATCCGACTCAATATGAGGTTTTACCCTTATATTCTAAATTGAGTGTGAGTGAACAAGAGCGGGTATTTAATCCTAAGGGCGGTAAAGTTCGTATTGTTTTAGCAACTAACGTGGCGGAAACATCATTAACTGTGCCGGGTATTCGTTGTGTGATTGATACGGGACACGCTAGGATTAGTCGGTATAGTCATCGAAGTAAAATCCAACGCTTACCGATCGAGCGTATTTCTCAATCGAGTGCTAATCAAAGGGCAGGGCGTTGTGGTCGTGTCGCTGAAGGGATTTGTATTCGTTTATATTCACATGAGGATTATTTAGCGAGATCCGAGTTTACCGAACCGGAAATTATGCGCACTAATTTATCAGCGGTCATTTTACAAATGATTGCTTTAAATTTGGGTGATATTGAGGCATTCCCTTTTATAGAGCCACCGGATGATAAGATGATCCGTGATGGTAAAAATGTTCTACACGAAGTTAATGCTTTAGATAAGTCCGGAAAATTAACCGAGGTTGGCAAACAATTGGCTAAATTGCCGACAGATCCTAAGTTAGCTCGCATGTTATTAGCTGCTGCCGAAGAACATTGCTTGATGGAAGTAGCGATCATTGTTTCTGTCTTGAGCGTGCAAGATCCTCGAGAAAAGCCTGCGGATAAGATGGCGCAAGCAGAAGCGAAGCATGCGGCTTTTAGACATCCAGAATCTGATTTCTTAACGATGCTTAATATCTGGAATACTTTTGAGCAACAAAAGAAGCATCTATCGAACAATAAACTCCGAAAGTATTGCACGGATAATTTTTTATCTTATATTCGAATGCGTGAGTGGTTTGATATTCATGCTCAGATTATGCAGGTGATTAAAAGTGATCTAAAGTTGCACCCCAATACAGATGATGCCGGATATGAAAAGATTCATCGGGCCTTATTAACAGGCTTATTATCTAACATTGGATTTAGGCATGAGCAGTATGAATATTTAGGTGCTAGGGGGCTTAAATTTTTTATTTTTCCCGGTTCTGGCTTACACAAGTTAAAGCCGAAATGGATTATGGCGGCTGAACAAGTCGAAACCAGTAAAGTCTATGCTCGTAATGTCGCTCGCATTGAGCCCGAATGGATTGAGCATTGTGCGGGACATTTAGTAAAGCATAATTACTATGATCCGCATTGGGAAAAGAAATCTGCGCGTTCTATGGTGTCAGCTAGAACGTTGTTATACGGTTTAACCCTGCAAGCTGGACGAAAGATTCCTTATGATCATGTTGACCCTAAAGCAGCTAGGGAGATATTTATAAGGTCTGCGTTAGTTGATCATGAATATCATAGTAATGCACCATTTTATAGAGAGAATCAGAAGCTTTTAGAAGAAGTGGGTATGATTCAGCATAAAGGTCGGCGCGTTGATTTGGTTGAGGATGAGCAATGGCTGTATCAATTTTATGATCAGAAATTACCTGCAGAAATTATCAGCGGTGTCACTTTAGATACCTGGCGTAAAACGGTTGAGCGCACTAATCCAAAGTTTTTGTTTTTAACTAAAGAAGATTTAACTCGAGAAAAGGATGCTGGGTATGTTAATGAATGGGATTTTCCGGATAGCAAAAAGATTGGCAATCTAACTATTAGTTTGCAATATCGATTTGAACCTGGACATGATGAAGATGGGGTTACCGCAATTATCCCGGTGCATCAATTAAACCAATTAACCTCCATTCCTTTTGATTGGTTGGTGCCAGGATTATTAGAAGAAAAGTGTATTGCTTTGGTTAAAGCCCTGCCTAAAAATATTAGAAAGCATTTTGTACCTGTGCCTCAAATGGTTAAACAGTGTTTAGACATAGAGCCGGACTATAAAGGTTTATTACAAGAGTGGCTAGGCAATCGTTTAAGAAAATTGACCGGTGAGGCTATACCACTTAATGAGTGGAGTTTCGAAACCTTAACTGATCATTTAAAAATGAATTTTAGAGTTGTTGATGATCAAGGGCAGTTACTAGATTATGGACGTGACTTAAAGCAGCTACAAACCAAACATGCAGTCAAAGCCGAACATAGTTTTGATCAAATTGCCACGGATGAGTTGAATTTTACAGGTTACGTTCAGTGGGGATTTGATGATCTACCTGAGACCTATCAATTTATTCAGAAGGGCCAAAGCTTTATTGGGTATCCTGCCATTATTGATGAGGGCGATGCGGTAGGTGTGCGGATATTTGATACCCAACAAAAAGCTGATTTACATCATCAGTTAGGCTTGATGCGTTTATTGCAATTGCAACTTAGAAAAGATTGTACTTATATTCTTAAAAATATGCCGCAATCTGCAGTCGCTGAGTTAACTTATAATCGTCTACCTAAACATCCTTTAATCACTCGTTTATCGCAGGGGCAATTAACGGAAATAGCGTCTTATAAAGAAGATATGTTGTTTCTGATTTTTTATGGTGTTTTTATTGAGGGTAAAGTCATACGAACTGAAAAAGCCTTTGATGAAACTATTAAGGAAAATAAACCTAAATTATTATCTATTGTTAATGAGGTCGGTCAACTCGCTTTAGATATCATGAATGAGTACGGGGAGATTAAGAAAATTCTTGAGAAAAGCTTTAAACCCAATGATCCATTAGTTATTGATGTTCATCAGCAACTAGACTTACTGGTTTATGTTGGTTTTATTAGGCACACCCCCTATCTTTCTTTAAAAGCTATACCGCGATACTTAAAGGCAATTCAGTATCGTATTGATAAACGAGATAATAATCAGCAGAAATTGCAGGATATTAATCGTTATTCGGTCCGTTTTTGGAATGATATTGAACGGTATTCTAAAAAAGATTTAGTCATTCCGGAAAAGATCACTTTTCGTTGGGCTTTGGAAGAATTTAGAGTGTCATTATTTGCTCAGCACCTTAAAACAGCTTACCCCATTTCTGCAAATCGAATGGATAAGCTTTGGGATGAGAGATAATGGTGTAGTTTATGCATCTGAACCATTTCTGTTAAGATTTTTGATTCCCATGCCCAACAACAAAAATAAACTAACCCATAATAAAACGGGTACTAGCCAGAAGTACGATTGGTAAAAAGTGATGGGTGGGTTTTTTAAGTAGGGTATTTGATAAATACCTGTCCAAGGTTCATGAATAGGTGATCTTTCTAGGATTTCACCAGAGGCCAAGCTAACTGTTGATATGCCGGTATTTGTAACTCTCAACACGGGTCTACGAAATTCTATTCCTCGAGCTAATGTCATATAGAAGTGCTGATAGGGTTCTTGCCATGTGCCGTACCACGAATCATTTGTTACATTAACAATAAATTGTGCGCCCAGTTGTGCAAGTGATCTAGAAAAAGCTGGGAACAAACTTTCATAGCATATTTGAGCGCCCATTTTAAACCCATTCCATTCGAGCAGTTGATTCGGACCTGAACCTCTAGCAAAATGACCGGTGGCAGGTAACCAATCTCTAATTTGGGGAAAGTATTGTTCGCCTGGTATGTACTCACCAAAAGCTAATAATATTGTTTTACTGTAATGTGGCGACACAATTTCACCATCTTTATCCAACACAAACAAAGAATTAGTGATCAGTTGTGATTTATCATCAATACTGTATGCACCTGTAATCAAGGGTAGTTGTCTTTCTTGCAGAAATTGTGTAAGTGCAGTTGGTAATCTATTTTGTTTAAATTGTGGGCCTAATAATGCAGGAAAAGCCGTTTCCGGCCACACAGCGAAATCTATATGGGTATCGCTATGCGATTTAAGCGCTTGATCAGTTAGTCTTGCGTAGCGATTAAGAATTTCTTGGCTGTAACCCTTGCCTAGTTCAGCAGCTAGTTTTTCTGAGTTCTCAGTACTTGCTTGTACTAATAAAGTTGTTGCGAAAGCATCTGGTTGTGGAATTCTGGCTTTCAGTGCCATTCCACCCATATTCAAAAGAATGAATCCTGTTAAAACGCTGGCAAATATGAGTTTACCTTTTAGTCGTTTTCGTTGTTGCCATGCAATATAGAGAGGTAAATTGCAGAGCAAAGTCGCCGCACTTAGACCGCTAAAACCGATATATTCTGCCCAATGAAATAGTGGTAAATTGGCACCGTACCAAGAGTAACCAAAGTTCCAATCAAAAAGTGTTAAGGAATAAGTTTCACAAAGTATGGTTATTAAAGTCAATAAACTTAAAGACAAATAATGTGTCATTCTTAGCTTTTGTTGAGTTAAAAACCAGATGAGTCCTGCTAGCGGTACATATAAATGAGCAATGAGTGCATAGATAATCACGCCCAATAGTGCAAAAGGCCAATCTAAATGAGCAAATTCATGTAGTGTGAGCGCCACCCAATTAAAACCAATTAGAGTAAATACAAAGGCAGTTAGTAATCCACCTAAAATGACTGGTTTTAAACGCGATTGTTTTTGCCAAAATATCCATAAAGGCACAAAACAAAACAAAGAAGCCCATGGGGGGAATGGGATATAACTAGTGCCTATAAAAACGCCTGACAATAGGGGTAATAACCAAGTTTTAGATTCTTCAGTTATGTACTTATAAGCTATATTTTTCATGAATTTGTAGGGAGCTAGAAGTTTTAATTGAGAAACAGTTGATGACGATTATAGTGATACAACAATACGATTTATTGATTACGCGTTGATTACAATAAAATAAAAATCTATATTAATAACTGTCATGTAACAGTCATCAAACTGTAAACATTATTTAATAGTAGTGAGTTAGAATTAAATTGTTAACGGCTTTGCGTATGTAAATGCTGTGTTTTCTAGATTAAATTAGTTCTAGTTGTTGTAAGCTCATTAGCCGCTACTATAGCGGCTATTTTTTTGCTTTTAATCATGAGGCATCAATGCCGTATACACATATACACGGCAAAGAATTAACGTAGATATCGACTATTTATGAATTTCTGCGTATAAGGCACGAAATTCATCAGTCAACTTGTGACTGGGTGCGTAATGAATTAATGGTTGAGATACTGTATGCGACTCTCTGACTTTGATAGATGGCGAAAGCATTGATTCTAAAACGGGGAGACCTTCTGCGATAAGTTCTTCAACTAGTAATCGAGGTAAATTAGCCTGTTTTTGGAATTGGTTAACAATGATGCCTTCAATCTCTAAGGTTTGATTATGATCAGCCTTAACTTCAGCAACTGAATTCATTAGTGTATATAAGGCTTCTCTAGCAAATGTATCGCAATCAAACGGAATTAAACATTTGTGAGCGGCAATCAAAGCCGATTGGCTGTAGAAGTTTAATACCGGAGGTGTGTCCATATAGACAGCATCAAAGCCTTGGAGTTTTTCTAACGCTTCTTTTAACTTAAAAATTTTAAAACGTGATTCTAACCGTGCTTGTAAGGGTTCTAGATCTGGATGAGAGGCTAAAACATATAGATTGGGAAAAGGTGTTTCATGGATGAGTGATTCAAGTCCAGAGCCTTTATCATTCCCGAATAAAGAGATACTCAATGTTTCTTTAAAGAAGAGGGCGATAGTTTTATCGCTATCGGTTACTTTCTCACCCAGCAAGTATTGTGTAGAGTTTCCTTGCACATCTAGATCTATTACTAGCGTACGTTTGCCTTCCATCGCGCTTATAGCAGCTAAATTACAGGTAATGGTAGATTTACCCACTCCGCCTTTCTGATTAAAGACCACTCTACGCATAATATTTCCTCGTTAAACGATTAATATAAAAAAACCTTATTATAAGCGCTAGAAACTTATTATCAAACTCTGATAAAAGTTTCTGCTTGACATGCAGGACACACAGGTATTTCACTCGTGGTTTTAAAAGAAATTTCTTTTCCACAAGCATCACAAATAAAAGTGCCAGGTGCAGTGATATCGCCACTTTCATATTTATGTGTGATGGCCAATTCTTGAATTTTTGCCAGTTCTAAACGCGTTTTATCAGCTACACTTAAAAAAGCATCAAGGGTAAAGTTTTCAACTAAATCGATATCAAATTTTAACCATTCTGATAATGAATCAGCGTCTGATTGATGAGTGAGTGATTGCGCTGCATGTTCGATATCACGTTTAACGTTTGAACTTAGTTTATTCAGTTCTTCTGCATTAAGATCACTAGACTGGGCTGTTTTTTCTTTTGAAATCTCAAGGGCTTCAGCGAAAGAATGTAGGGTATCTTCCATAGTTTCATGAAGATGCTTCATGAAATCTGAGTAGGCAGTAACGAGTTTATGGGTGTTCATGGGATAACTCCTAAAAATTGAGGCTTTAGATTTAAGCAACTGTGCGGTATTCTAACGCTTTTAACTGGTAAAAGACGAGAAGGATGCAAGAAAATTATCAACCGCTCATTATCGAGCAAGACGTTCAAGCGGCCTGGGAAACTTCAGGTGTGTTTAATGTTTCAGAATCTTCTAGTAATGATAAACAAGAGAAATACTATTGTTTATCCATGTTTCCTTATCCTAGTGGTCGATTACACATGGGTCATGTGCGTAATTACACCATAGGTGATGTTATCAGTCGTTACCAGCGCATGTTGGGTAAAAATGTAATGCAACCCATGGGATGGGATGCTTTTGGTTTGCCTGCGGAAAATGCAGCGATGCAACATGGCGTTCATCCCGCTGATTGGACCTATAAAAATATTGATTACATGCGTGATCAACTTAAGCAATTAGGTTTTGGTTATGATTGGAATCGAGAAATTGCTACTTGCGATCCAGATTATTATAAGTGGGAGCAATGGTTCTTTCTTAAGTTATTAGATAAAGGTCTTGTGTACAAAAAGACAGCACCCGTAAATTGGTGTCCTAATGACATGACCGTATTAGCCAACGAGCAAGTAATTGATGGTTGTTGCTGGCGTTGCGACACTAAAGTAGAGCGTAAAGAACTGGCGCAATGGTTTTTAAAGATCACTGCATATGCTGATGAGCTTTTAACGAGTTTAGATACCTTAGACGGTTGGCCAGAGCAAGTTAAAACGATGCAAGCTAATTGGATCGGCCGCTCTGAAGGTGTCGAGATGGATTTCGCCGTAGTTGATCAAGCAGAAACTCTTCGTATTTATACTACGCGACCCGATACTTTAATGGGTGTTACTTATTTAGCGGTTGCTGCAGAACATCCTTTAGCGCTGCAAGCAGCAAATAATAATCAAGCAATTGTCGATTTTATTGAAGCATGTAAAACCATGGAAACATCGGAAGCAGCGATGGAAACCATGGAGAAAAAAGGGATTGATTCAGGTATAAAAGCATTACATCCCATTACAGGAGAAGCGGTTCCTATATGGATCGCCAATTTTGTATTGATGGGTTATGGTACCGGTGCCGTTATGGCTGTGCCAGCACATGATCAACGTGATTATGAATTTGCTACAAAATACGGTATTGCAATTAAGCAAGTAATTTATTCTGCGGTCGGTGAGCCAGATGATTGCTCAGAGCAAGCTTTCACTGCTAAAGGAGTATTACGTAATTCAGGGCAATTTGATAACTTAACATCAGCTCAAGCTTTTATAGCGATCTCAGAAACTCTAGAAAAAGATAATAAAGGCACACGTAAAGTTAATTTTAGATTGCGTGATTGGGGTGTTTCAAGACAGCGTTATTGGGGCGCTCCAATCCCTGTTATCTATTGTGATTGCTGTGGCACTGTTCCTGTGCCGGAACAAGATTTACCGGTAACCTTGCCAAGAGATGTTGTGCTTGATGGATCGCAATCACCTTTAGTCGCGCATCCAACATTCTCTAAAACGACCTGTCCAACATGTGGCGCAGATGCAAGACGTGAAACCGATACGTTTGATACTTTTATGGAATCATCATGGTATTTTGCACGTTTTGCCAGTAGCAAAGCCGACTCAATGTTGGATGCCAGTGCTAATTATTGGTTGCCTGTTGATCATTATATTGGCGGTATTGAACATGCTATCTTACATTTATTGTATGCGCGTTTTTTCACTAAATTATTGCGTGATGAAGGCTTATTAACCTGTGATGAACCGTTTAAAAGGCTACTCACGCAAGGTATGGTCTTAAAAGATGGCAGTAAAATGTCTAAATCTAAAGGCAATACTGTTGATCCACAAGAATTAATTGCCCAATACGGCGCTGATACTGTGCGCTTATTTGTCATGTTTGCTGCGCCGCCAGAGCAATCTTTAGAATGGTCCGATAGTGGTGTAGAGGGGGCGTTTAGATTTCTGAAGCGTCTATGGCGTCAAGCATATTTGCACATACAATCAGGCGGTTCTAATATTGCTTTGGATAAAGCTTCTTTAAATGAAGAGCAACAAGCAGTGCGCAGACAAGTGCATCAAACGTTGCAAAAAGTAACTAATGATATGGGTGTTAGGATTATTTTTAACACGGCTATTGCTGCAAATATGGAATTGGTAAATACGCTCAGTAAATTTACTGATGAGTCTGCTAACGGCAAGGCAGTACGTCAAGAAGCGCTTGAAGCCATTACATTAATGCTAGCACCTATGGTTCCCCATATTTGTCATCAGTTGTGGTTAGACTTAGGGCATTCAGAAGCGGTAGTGACTGCAGCGTGGCCACAAGTTGATGAGAGCGCATTGGCTCAAGATAATATTGAATATGTGATCCAAGTGAACGGTAAATTACGCAGTAAAATATCGGTAGCAACTTCATTGAGTTCTGATGAGATTCAAGCGCTTGCTTTGGTCGATGAACAGGCACAAAAGTTTATTGAGGGTAAACCATTACGTAAAGTCATTGTGGTACCCAATAAATTGGTCAATATCGTTGTTTAGTACTGCAGTGATTAGGTTGATTTATTTAGCCCCATTGCTTTAGAGGAGAAGGTAAATGTTAATTAAAAAGTTTTACATAGTCCTTGTAATAAGCATACTAAGCTCCTGTGGATACAGCTTAAAGGGTGTTATTAATTTGCCGGCGGATATGAAAACTATTTGTTTGGAAGGTGGATCCTATGAGTTACTTGAATCTTTCAAGAAGTCTTTTGGTAACAGTAGTCGCGTGAAGTTTACTGAGACACCTGAAAATGCTGACCTACTTATAAAAATTTATAATGAGAAAAGCGACCGTAGAATACTATCGCTGAATGCCAGTGGGGCTGCAAATGATTTTGAATTAGACTATGACTTTAACTTTGACGTGTTAGATTTAAAAAGAAAAGTCTTAGCTACAAATCAGATGGTTTCAATAAAGCGGGAATATTTCAATAACCAACAGGCCATTATTGCAAAAGATAATGAAGAGAATGTTATCAAGAGTGAAATGTATCGGCAAGCTGTTGGTACGCTGTTAAATGGTGTCAAAGTTGCATTAGATAATAATAAGTAGTCATGCGACTGAAAGTTGATCAATTGGTTAGTGCTCTTCAAAAGGGCTTATCGCCGGTTTATTTTTTAAGCGGTGATGAGCCATTACAGTTAGGTGAACTAGCCGATGCCATTAGAAAAACTGCGAAATTAAAAGATTATAATAATCGTGAAATCATATCGGTTGATAAGACCTTTAATTGGAATGAATTAGCCTTTGCGTCTGATTCGTTATCAATTTTTTCTGATAAAAGAATTATTGAGCTCAGAATACCTTCTGGTACATTAGGTGTAGAGGGTGCAAAGGCGTTGATTAACTATTGTAATCGTCCTCCAGAAGATACTATTTTACTTATCACTGCTGGCAAAATAGATAGTAAATCAACTCAATCCCGCTGGTTCGAAGCGCTTGATAAAATCGGTGTCATCGTTCAAGTTTGGCCTCTAGAGGGAACTGATTTAAATCGGTGGTTACAACAGAGACTCCAAAAACGTAGCTTGCAAACAGATGCCCAAGGGATTGGGGTACTTGCAGCAAGAGTTGAAGGAAATTTTCTAGCCGCTGCGCAAGAAATTGAAAAGCTTTATGTCTTATATGGTTCGGGCTTTATTAGTGTCGATCAAATTTATGATGTCGTTGTAGATAGTTCTCGATATGATGTTTTTAAGTTGATGGATGCAGTGCTGGCGACTGATATCAACAAGGTACTCAAAATATTGTCGGGATTAAAATCAGAAAGTATTGCCGCACCCGTTGTGCTATGGGCTTTAACACGAGATGCGCGCTTAATAATTCAAATTAAATTGGCCATAGCTAAAGGACAAAATACAGACGTAGTTTTTAGAAATCAGGGTGTATGGGATAAGCGTAAACAACTCATAACCCAAGCAATGAATAGACTGAGTGACAATCAATTAAATAAAATACTGGTTGTATCCGCAAAAGCAGATAGGCAAATTAAAGGTCAAGAATCCGGAGACGCTTGGGAAACGCTATTAGCTATATCATTATTATTCTGTAATCCTGCGCTCAATATGGCTTTAAGTTAAATCACACCGTTAACATACTAAAAATATTTCCTATAAACCTCAAAGGTTACTATCAATGTCTATTTCATTAGCAGAACTAGAAGCAATTGTCCGAGCAGCCGGTAATATCGCTTTAACTTATTTTAAAGATTTAAAAAACGTAGGTGTTAATAAAAAAAGCCCCCGTGATTATGTTACTGCGGCGGATGTCGCTGTGGAAGCGTATTTAAAAGAAGTGCTCACACAACGCTGTCCAGAATATGGTTTCTGGGGTGAGGAAAGTGGTCAAACTGCTGATCAAACCAATCGCTGGATAGTTGATCCCATTGATGGCACACACTCATTCTCTAGAGGGCAATACTATTGGTCTATTAGTGTGGCATTAGAAATTGATGGCGAGTTAATCATGGGTGCGGTGTTTGCTCCTGCATTAAATGATTACTATTGCGCAGAAAAAGGTAAGGGTGCTTTTAAAAATGGCGAGTCTATTAGGGTCTCTACAGAAGATAATTTAGAAAATGGCATGATTGCTACCGGCTTTGCTTGTCTTAGATCCTATTTAACAGATAATAATTTAGCGCGTTTCGCGCGTATTGCTCAGCACACAACAGGACAGCGTCGGTTTGGTTCAGCTGCTATGGATTTATGCTTAGTAGCGGATGGTCAATTGGATGCCTTTTGGGAACAAGAGCTTAATTTATATGATGTTGCGGCTGGCGCTTTAATTGCAAAAGAGGCGGGCGCATCAGTCACTGACTTTTCAGGAAATGCAGGGATCTATCCTAAACAAATATTAGTGACTAACGGTTTAATATTGAGCCAAATCCTTTCATACATGTAATAAACTGTAAATAAGAAAGAATAGAGTGCGATGCACACGCGTAATCGACATTATTTTGTAATGTGAATCCGCTAAAATGGATTAATTTTATTAATTCTTGAGATAAAACATGTGTTTTTCTATATTTTTACTAGCTTTGTAGGTTAAAATAGTCGACTTTCGAAGCTGGACCCGTGAGCATGGTTTTACTGCAACCTATCACACAGCCCCAGAACGAACCCTCCTGAGTGAATTTGTCAGTGAGGGCACCACAAAAAGATTTTTAATGTCCAACTTTAGAGTAAATTCATGACAGATTTAACGCAATACAGAAACATTGGTATCTTCGCGCACGTTGATGCTGGTAAAACAACGACCACAGAGCGTATTTTAAAGCTTACGGGTAAGATTCATAAAATCGGTGAAGTACATGATGGAGAAACGACTACTGACTTCATGGATCAAGAACGTGAACGTGGTATTACTATCCAATCAGCGGCAACAACTTGTTTTTGGAAAGATCACCGTTTCAACATTATTGATACGCCTGGTCACGTTGACTTCACAATCGAAGTATATCGTTCATTAAAAGTATTAGACGGTGGTATCGGTGTATTCTGTGGTTCTGGTGGGGTTGAACCTCAATCAGAAACTAACTGGCGTTATGCGAACGACTCTAAAGTAGCTCGTGTTATCTACATCAACAAATTAGATCGTATCGGTGCAGACTTCTACCGTGTTGTAAAACAAGTAGAAGACGTATTAGGTGCAGTACCTGTAGTGATGACTTTACCGATTGGTAGAGAAGATGAATTCACGGGTGTCGTTGATTTATTAACCGAAAAAGCATGGATTTGGGACAACTCTGGTGACCCAATGAATTATGTTATTGAAGATATCCCTGCGGATATGGTTGAGTTAGCTAAAGAATGGCGCGAAAAGTTAATTGATCAAGTAGCTGATCAATATGATGACGTTATGGAAGCGTATCTTGAAGGAGAAACACCTGATGTTGACACTTTAAAACGTTGTTTACGTAAAGGTACTATTAACTTAGACTTCTTCCCAACTTTCTGTGGTTCATCTTTCAAAAATAAAGGTGTACAGTTAGTTCTTGATGGCGTTATCGATTATTTACCTTCACCTACAGAAGTTAACCCACAACCAGAAGTAGATTTAGAAGGTAACCCAACAGGTACTTTCGCAATCGTTGATGCGGATAAACCATTACGTGCGTTAGCATTCAAAATTATGGATGACCGTTTTGGGGCTTTAACTTTCTTACGTATTTACTCGGGTAGATTAGAAAAAGGTACATCTGTATTAAATACCTTCACTGGTAAAACAGAACGTATTGGCCGTATCGTTGAAATGCATGCAGACACGCGTAACGAATTAGAATCTGCGCAAGCAGGTGACATTGTTGCTGTATTAGGTATGAAGAACGTCCAAACAGGTCATACATTATGTGATCCTAAATTCCCTGCGACTTTAGAGCCGATGGTTTTCCCTGATCCGGTTATTTCATTAGCAATTTCTCCAAAAGATAAAGCAGCCTCTGAAAAAATGGGTATTGCTTTAGGTAAAATGATCCAAGAAGATCCATCATTCCATGTTGAAACAGATGAAGACAGTGGCGAAACTATCCTAAAAGGGATGGGCGAGTTACATTTAGATATTAAAGTTGATATCTTAAGACGTACTCATGGTGTTGACGTTATTGTTGGTAAACCACAAGTAGCTTACCGTGAAACGATTACTCGTGCTGTTGAAGACGAATACACCCACAAAAAACAATCAGGTGGTTCTGGTCAATACGGTAAAATCAACTACATCATCGAGCCAGGTGAGCCAGGTACAGGTTTCGTATTTGAATCAGCAGTTACCGGTGGTAACGTACCCCGTGAATACTGGCCAGCTGTTGAGAAAGGCTTTAAAAGTATGTTGGACAAGGGTGTGCTTGCGG
This sequence comes from Methylococcaceae bacterium, assembly GCA_947454605.1. GTDB lineage: Bacteria > Pseudomonadota > Gammaproteobacteria > Methylococcales > Methylomonadaceae > Methylobacter_C. The sequence continues at coordinate 19,832 of CANGLL010000017.1, forward strand.
GCTTCCCCTGTTTAGACTTTAAAGTTATCTTAACTGACGGTGGTTTCCACGCAGTTGACTCTTCAGCTATCGCGTTCGAAATTGCAGCGAAAGCAGCGTTCCGTCAATCGATTCCAAAAGCAGCACCACAATTGATTGAGCCTATTATGGCGGTAGATACATTTACACCATCTGATCACGTAGGTGACGTTATCGGTGACCTTAACCGTCGTCGTGGCATGATCAAATCTCAAGACGCTGGGATCACAGGTGTACGTATTAAATCTGACGTACCCTTAAGTGAAATGTTTGGTTACATTGGTGACCTACGTACTATGACATCAGGCCGTGGTCAGTTCTCTATGGAGTTCTCACACTACATGCCATGTCCTAAAAACGTAGCGGACGAAGTGATTAAAGAAGTAAACGAGCGTAACGCTAAAAAAGGCTAAGTTAGTCTGAATAAAAAAGGCCGAGTAGTTTTGCTACTCGGCCTTTTTTTTGTCTGCTATTTTCTACTGAATATAGGACTCAGAAGCCCATGTGATTTAAAGTGCTACTTCTCCAGCAGGGAACTGCATTGTCATACAATGTAAGCTACCGTATTGATGCACTAAAGGTCTGCATGGAATAGGTAATATTTCATGTTGAGGGAAGCATTCAGCAATGCGTTTTAAAGCCACTTCATCTTGTGGGTCACCATAAACAGGTACCATCACCGCGTGATTGATAATCAAAAAGTTTGAATAATTAGCCGGTAATTGTTGGCCATCTTCATCAAAAATAGGTTTCGGTAAAGGTAAAGCCACTAAGTGATACGGCTCATTGTCTTGATTTCTAAAATCTTGTAATTGTCTTTCCATGTACTTAAGACTCGTGTAATGCATATCATCAGTGTCATCACAACTGGTATAAGCAATCGTATTGGCAGAACAAAATCTAGCGAGCGTATCAATGTGTGCATCCGTATCATCACCGGATAAGTTCTCTTGATCTAACCATAAGACACGTTTTGCGCCAAAACAGGCAAAAAGTTGTTGCTCAATCTCTTCTTGGCTTAGGCCCTTATTTCTATTGGGATTAAGCAAGCATTGTTTAGTTGTTAAAATAGTACCAATACCGTCGCTTTCTACACTGCCGCCTTCCAAAATAAAATCGACATCTTTATGGGCTTTGCCTTTAAACAGTTTGGTGTTTAATAATTTATGGTTAAGGGCATTATCATTATCATGTTGATATTTTTCGCCCCAACCATTAAATAGAAAGTTTAAATGCGTAATTGTTTTATCTTTTTCGACACTTAAAAATACGGTATCACGCACCCAAATATCATTAACAGGCGCTTGTACAAATTCGATAGCGTCAGGTTTACTGATTAGCTTCTGGATGTGTTGTTGATGACTGTCATCGCGGCACACGATGATCAGTGGTTGATATTGCGTAATAGTGTCAGCAATGATGCTGTAAGTTTGTTCAACAGATTCTAATCGATTACTAAAGTCTCCTGTTTTATGTGGCCAAGCAATTAAGACAGCGGATTGTTTTTCCCATTCTGCTGGAAATCGATTCATATTATTATCTTCCTGTGGTTAGCCTTCTAGCGGACTGCTAGAAGTGGTGTGAAATAACATCTCTTTCGCATGGGCTAAGGTATTCGCAGTGATAGTAACGCCGCCTAACATACGGGCGATTTCTTCTACGCGTTCATCAGTGCTTAACAGTCGCACATTAGAAGAGGTTATGTCAGTTTTGTTATTCTTTTCTACATATAAATGGTGATGCGCTTGTGCCGCCACTTGCGGTAAATGGGTAACGCACATGACTTGGCGATTATGACTGAGCGTCCGCAATTTTTGGCCAACAATTTCAGCGACACCGCCACCAATGCCAGAGTCCACTTCATCAAAGATAAGGGTAGGGGTGGTTTTATCATTTGAGGTCGTTACCTGAATCGCCAAACTGATGCGTGATAACTCGCCACCAGATGCAACTTTAGCCAATGATTTGGGGGGTAAGCCCGGGTTAGCACTGATTAAATATTCAATCTTATCGAGGCCATTTAATTTTGGCGTATCCGTATCTAAAGCCGTAATAGATACAATAAATTCACCTTGAGGCATACCCAGTTCTTTAATCATATCAGAGATATGTTTTTGTAATTTCTGCGCGCCGGTTTTTCTATGCTCAGTGAGCTGTACAGCTAATTTAGTGTACTTTGCCCGTAACTCAATGACTTCATTTTGTAAGACTTCAATACGCTCACCACTGTGCGTTAAGTTATGTAATTCAGTTTGTAAGGTGTTGACTAATAGTGGCAATTCATCGGGGCTGACATGATGCTTTCTACTTAGATTTTGTATGACACCCAATTTAGATTCAAGGTTATCTAGAGAGTGAGGGTCTGCTTCTTGAGACTCTAAAAAACGACGTAATTGGATGGCCGCTTCTTCAGTTTGTATCTGTGCCTCTGTCAGTAATGCACATATCTCATTTAATTCAGGTGCATATTGTGTCAGACCACTTAAGTCGCTGACACTTCTGTTGAGTAGTTGATTAACAGACAGCTGATCACTCTCATAAAGAATATCCACCTGTTTTTGTCCGGTGGCTAATATTTGACCTAAATTAGCAATCTTACTGTGTTCTTCAGTTAAGGCCGCGTAATTGTAATTTACTAAATCTAACTGCTCGAGTTCAGCAATTTGGTAAGTGAGAAACTCTTCTCGATCAGATTGATCGGTATTGGCTTTTAAGCAGCGCTCAAGCTCTTTATGAGTGGAATGCCATTGTTTGTAACACGCATTAAGTTGTTCAATGAGGTGCGTGTTTTTAGCATAATTATCTAACAAGCGGCGTTGTTCATCACTATTCAATAAAGTGAGATGCGCATGTTGACCGTGAATTTCGACTAATTGTTCACTGAGCTCTTGTAAGGATTGTAGCGTAACAGGACGATCATTAATGTACGCTTTAGAACGACCATCTTGATTAATGACGCGACGAATTAAACAGTGTTTATCGTCATCTAATTCGTTATCAATCAACCATTGATAGGCATTAGGCGCATCACTTAAGTCAAACTCTAGATTAACTTCTGCCCGTTTGCTTTCAGGACGCACATAACCTGAATCCGCTCTATCGCCCAAAGCTAAACCTAAGGCCGTCAACAAAATTGATTTGCCTGCGCCCGTTTCACCGGTGAGTACTGACATGCCTTTTTCTAAATCCAGATCTAGCGACTTAACAACGGCAAGGTCAATAATATTAAGATTTAATAGCATAGTTTCTAAATGTGGTAACCACTGCTCCAGTTCAATTTATTCCGTAGAATCTGGAAGAAATCATGACCTTCAGGATGCAGAATACGGATAGGCATGGGGTCTTTCTTAATCAGAATTTTATCACTAATTAAAACGTCTGGAATCTCAATGTGGTCACACGTGACCAGCGCATTAATCTGTTTGGTTTGTAAAAAACTAATTTCAATTTCCGCAGAGTCATGCACAACGATAGGTCGATTTGAAAGCGTATGTGGATTCAGTGGTACCAAGACTAAAGCATTTAAAGAAGGATAAAGTATAGGGCCACCGGCAGATAAAGAGTAAGCCGTTGAACCTGTGGGAGTCGATATAATTAAACCATCTGAGCGTTGTGAGTTTAAAAACACACCGTCAATTTTAGTTACAATCTCAATCATACTCGGTGTTACCCAACGTAAGATAGTGACCTCATTCACCGCAGTTTCTTCATGAATCACGTGCTCATCACGAATAATCTTAGCGCGGAGTAAATAACGTTTTTCTTCTGCAAAATGGCCTTGCAAAATACGATGCAGTTTAGCGGGCAATTCATTAGGCGAGATATCCACTAAAAAGCCTAGGCGGCCTAAGTTAATACCTATTAAAGGAATGTTATAGTCAACAATAGCACGAGCAGCCGCTAAAAAAGTACCGTCACCGCCCACTGCAATAACTAAATCACAATACGTCGCTAATCTATCAATAGTACAGGCATTTATATTTGAGGCGTCAATAAACTGCACGCTGTCTTCAACGACATATACCGCATAGCGTTCCTCCATGAGGTATTTATAAAGCGCCGTTAATGTCCCAGCAATCATAGGATCACTTGGCTTACCTATGATACCTATGGTTTTAAAAGGTGCTTTCATGATGATATGAAGTTGAGTAAAAACTCGATTATACAAAAATTAACTTTTCACTGTTAAGTTTTAGTGTTTTCTCAGGATAATTAAAGGCTAAGGACTCATAAAATCTACAAAGCCATTATAATTAACACCTGTTAAGCGATTGGAATAGGCGTGATGTTAGAGATTGATGTAGTCATTATAGGTGCAGGCGCATCGGGGTTAATGTGCGCAATAGAAGCCGGTAAACGAGGGCG
>CANGLL010000018.1 GCA_947454605.1 Methylococcaceae bacterium
TAGCATCGCCAAAACCACTGTATTCTTTAAATTCTTTTAAAGCCTGTTCCTTAGTGATTAATTTAACACTCTGGACATTTTGATTAAGACGAATATTTTCGGCCATTTTTTTTGCATTTGTATCAGAAACATCTTCTCTAAGAAACAATGAAATTTGATTACTAGTTTCTAAACTACCTGTTAATTGATGAATATTAGCAACAAGAATATAAAAACCAGTCGCTAAAGAAATAGTAATTGCTAATACAGCAATAGTCATAATTGAACTAAATGGTGTAGCAATCATACGACTTAAACTAGAAAATAATACATGCACATGTAAATCTTTATAGGCAATAATTTTATCCTTAAAACTGCCTCCCGCTATAGCGGTTTGTTTATTTTCCTGTTTAACTTGCTTAAGAGGTGGGTCTTTTTTAATACGATTCTTATTAACACGCTTCATGTTTCAACTCTGCACCATTTGTCCATGATCTAACTTTAAGACACGGTTACCCATTTGCGAAATTAAAGAAATATCATGTGTTGCGATTAATATCGTCACACCTACCTGTTGGAATTGGCGAAATAAATTCATGATTTCTGCTGACAATTCTGGATCCAAATTGCCAGTAGGCTCATCGGCAATAATGATGGGCGGTTTATTAACAACTGCTCGTGCTATACCAACCCGCTGTTGCTCGCCACCCGATAGGGCTAATGGGTACTTTTTTTCTTTGCCTTGCAAACCCACTTTTTCTAAAGCAGCTCTCACACGCCGACTGACTTCTTGATGGCCATAACCCGCAATTATTAAAGGCAAGGCGACATTATCAAAAACTGTTCTATCATGTAGCAACTTATAATCTTGATAGATAAAGCCCATTTTCCTTCGAATAAAAGGTAATTGGCTTTCTTTAACTAAACCAATATCTTCACCATCAACAATAATTTGTCCGCGACTACAGCGCTCTATTACGGCAATTAACCTTAATAAAGTACTTTTCCCTGCCCCTGAATGCCCAGTAAGAAAAGCCATTTCACCCCGCTTAATTTCAAAACTGACATTTCGCAAGACATCGCCAGTTTCTTCGTACCGCTTAGTGACATTAGAAAAAGCAATCATAGGTCTAATCTTTTACAAATAAGGCATCAACAAAAAGTTCTGCATCAAAATCTTGTAAATCATCAATACCCTCACCGATTCCAATAAATCGAATCGGCGTACCCGTATGCTTAGCCAAGGCAAATATAACTCCACCTTTCGCCGTACCATCTAGCTTAGTTAATACTAGCCCAGTTAAAGATACCGTTTCATTAAATAACTTTGCTTGAGAAAGTGCGTTCTGACCCGTACCCGCATCGAGTACCAATAACACTTCATGAGGAGCCGCTTCGTCTATTTTCCCCATAATCCGCTTGATTTTCTTTAACTCTTCCATCAAGTTGGATTTAGTATGTAAACGCCCGGCAGTATCCGCAATTAAGACATCAATCCCTTTTGCCTTTGCTGATTGTAAACCATCAAAAATCACTGAAGCCGAGTCTGCACCTGTATGTTGCGCAACAACAGGAATATTATTTCGTTCACCCCAAACCTGTAATTGCTCAACCGCGGCCGCTCTAAACGTATCACCCGCGGCTAACATAACACTATGACCTTGTGCTTGTAAGCGTTTAGCTAACTTACCAATAGTTGTTGTCTTACCTGCACCATTAACACCAACCACCAAGATAACAAAGGGCTCATCTTGTTGGGGTATTTGTAATGGCTGACTACAAGGTTTCAATATTCTATATAATTCTTGTTTTAAAGCCTTAGCTACAGCGTCACCATCTTTTAATTCATGACGTTCAAGATTATTTGTTAAATGTCTGATAATTTCTGTTGTGGCATCAATACCCACATCAGCCATTAACAGATTTGCTTCTATTTCTTCTAGTAATTCATCATTAATATCTTTGGAGCCTAAGGGCAAATTAGATAAAATCCCACTTAATCCTGTTCGTGTTCTTTTTAACTGTGATTTAAGTCTAAGATATAAAGATTCTGGTAAAGGCTCAACATACTCCTCATATTTAACATCTACATCTGAAAGAATTTCTGCGACTTCCGTGCTAACTGGCCGGGTAACTACTTTTGTTTCTTGCTGAAAAGAAACCCTACTAGTATTGCGAGCATAAAAACTTATCGCTATAAGTGGTAGCATCATTATTGCAGCAAGCAGATGATGCACTATACCTATCCATAAAGGTAGATGATGCTTAATTGAGATTATTTCTAAAGCAATCAGTAAGAACATTAAAAAGCCAAGCACAAGACCCGACTTTTTAGCTTTTTGAGATGATGCGCTAGATGTAGCCGCAAACATTACGGAACTGAGCAATACAAATATAGCTAATGTAAATACTCTATGTAGCCAATTAACTGCGACCTGAGCATCATAAGAAATAATGCCATTATATTGATTAATCAATCCTCTAAATACATCAAGACCGCTAACAAAATCTGCTTGTGGAAACCATTGACCGTTACATTGCGGAAAACCAACACAAGCCAGACCTGCGTGATTAGCGCTCACCCAAATACCTAACGCAATTTGAGTTAGTAAAAAAAACATTGAAACTCGACTCAAAGTGGCTACAAAAGTTTTGCCATTATTTGTAGCATCTGTATCTGCCGAAATACCTGCGAGCAAATAGGCACTATAAAGCCCCCAGAAAGTAAACAAACCCAGTAAAACATGTAGAGTAACTATGATGGGATAGCTGATTAAATTGCCAGCCCAATATCCTAGTGCAGCTTGTAATACAACCAGAACAAGGACGAACGAAGTGTTTAAAACTAATTTTGTATTATTCCCTTTTTGGCGCCATGAAAATACGCTTAACAATAAGACAGTTAGTCCCAAAGTAACCGTTACATAATCGTGAACTTGCCTCTTTAATAATTGAATCAAGTTTTGATCTATCAGATTAGTATAAACATCACTTATCCGAATAACTGACCCTAATACGACAATAATTGCTGTTAAAACAACGCTGAACAGTGTTAACTTTCTGAACATCCTCTACTCGCTAGCCAATTTGTGAAATTCTAAGTAAATGCATCAGATCATCTTTAACCTTGTAAGTATTAAAGCCTGAGTCGTATTGCATCATTAAATTACCTAATGGATCTATTAAAAAAAGCATCCCATCAAGGACTGGGCCTTTATTAAACTCCGCTATTTTTTTTAATACTTCTGCACTCAACTGCACTCTAATTAAATCTGAATTAAGTGCAACATCCCTATTCTCATTTTCTATCAATTTATCGACTAATGAAAATTCCAATTTATTTTCTTCATGCAATAAATGGGAATAAAGCATTTTACTTTCATTATCTTCGAGACGGTTTAAACGCCATAATATAGTATCTTTTAACCAACATTGCGCAGCAACATCATCACTAAGGTTCTTATATAGCACTACAACTCGGCGCGTCCTTGGCAATTCTTTATTTAACATCAGCCTAAGTTGCTTAGTCTTAAGCAAGGCTTCAAGACAAACCTCATTGCAACCCGCATTAGGTATTACATTAACAATTAACCAATGCCCATGTAATTCTTTAATATTATCTTTAGAAAAATCATCAAAGCCCGTAATATCTTGATCTAAAATTGTAATAGGTGGCACAACCAAGTGACCTTTATTAGTAGTACCCTTAACTAAGGTTGGATTCTCCTTAAGCCCCCAAGCAATTAAGAAAGGGATAATAGTCATAGCAAAAATAGCGACTATCAATACTTGATTTTTCTTCTGTTGCTTATTCATCTTTACTTTTCTTACTATACCAAAAAAATAACACTGTTAAAGTGAACGCCAAAGCAAACCACTGCATAGCATAGGCAATATGTTGCTCTGGCAACATAATTTTACTTACCTGCCATTCTCTCTTATACCCTTCAGGCAATTCTTTATCTAATTCAACTTGGAATGTGAATAAGGTATAACCCAGCTTTTTGGCTAATATAGAAGTATCCACAACTTGCATTACAGATGGCCATCCTGAGCTTGGCTGCTCAGCTCCGGCCAATTTAATACCCACACTAGGAAAACTATTAATTCTCCCTGTTACTTCAATGGGGTTAGTCGTAAATTGTAAATCAGGCAGAATCTGTCTATTTGCATTTAAAGGCACCCAACCCCTATTAACTAATACTGCTCGAGCGCCATCTGTCAAAATAAAGGGAGTTAAAACAAAATATCCTACTCTACCTGAACGAATCTGATTATCAATTAAGAATTGATGAGCTGCATCATAATGCCCATTGAGCTTCACTTTTTTAAATTTTAAAACATCAACATTATCTACAATACCATCCGACAAACTCAATATTTCTACAGAGGACATACCTTGTTCACGCTGTTCCAGTAGAACACGCTTCTGATCTGCACGACCTAATTGCCATAAACCCAATGCAATTAATAATGGCAAAACACATAAGAAAATAACAGTCGGAGTTCTTTTAAAGTTCATTTTTTCATCACATTAATAATCGGCGTTTTCTCTTTAATCTATTGGCAGAGATGCATTAATAAACGAAAATAGGCCATCCTTCAATTCTTATACGACTTTACCATGATTCTTCAAAGCATCGTCATTATTACCTTTATCCTAATCATTATTAGTTTAGGCTCTGCTCTATTTCATCTTATTAACCATAAATCAGAAGAGCAATCTAAAAAAACAGTAAAGTCACTGACTTTTCGCATTACTCTATCTTTACTCTTGTTTATTTTAATATTCATTGCCTTTGCAACTGGCCTTATAAAACCACATGGAATTGGAGCAAACATAAATCGTCCGCATTCGACAGCCTCTGAAACAATCACCCCATAAAAACCTTGCGACAAAAAAAAAGCGCCACCCTATATAGGTAGCGCTTTTTAGTGTATTTAGTGCGTTATTTACATTAAGTATACAAATATAAATAATCCCAACCAAACCACGTCAACAAAATGCCAGTACCAAGCTGCTGCTTCAAATGCAAAGTGATTCTCTGGTGAAAAATGTCCTTTTGTACTACGGAACAATACAACACTCAAAATTATCGCACCAACACAAACATGGAAACCATGAAAGCCAGTTAACATAAAGAATGTTGAACCATATACACCAGAACCTAATGTTAAGCCCATTTCTGAATAAGCTTCATGATATTCAATCGCCTGAAAACAGACAAACAAAAATCCTAAAGCAACTGTAGCCAACAAGCCTTTAATTAATTGATCTCTATTTTTAGCCAATAAGCCATGATGCGCCCAAGTACAAGTGACACCACTCGTTAATAAAAGTAGAGTATTAATGAAAGGCAATCCCCATGCACCCATAGGCTCAAATTCACCGCCCACTTTACCTGGACCGTTAGTTGGCCATACCGCATCAAATGCTGGCCAGAGTAATTCTTTTGTCGCACCTTCACCTAACCAAGGTACCGATAAATTTCTTGTATACCACAAGGTTCCAAAAAATACTGCGAAAAATACAATTTCAGAAAAAATAAACCACATCATGCCGTGGCGGTATGAAATACCCACTTCATGATTATACATACCTGATTCACTTTCTTTTGCTTGTAAAGTAAACCATCCAACTAACATGGCAATAAAAATAGACAGACCAACTATCATCAATGGCTGTCCAATTGAAGAACCGTTTAAATAGTTAGCAAATCCAGCAAGCATAGTCATTAACCCTACCGTACCAATAACTGGCCAAGTCGCTTTATGCGGTATGTAATACGTGCTATTTGTAGACATAAGATTCCCCTTTTTAATTATTTACTGATCTTTCAGTATTATCGAAAAATGTGTATGACAATGTAATGGTTTTATATTGTGCAGGTATTTCAGGATTAATAACAAAACGCATCGGCATTGTTTTAGCTTCCTTTGCCTTAAAAGTTTGTTCTGAGAAACAGAAACACTCAATTTTTTCAAAATATTGACTTATAAGGGCGGGTGAAAAACTAGCAATTGCTCTAGCTTTCATTTCTTTATTTGTTTTATTTTCCGCATAAAAGTTAACGGTATAATACTGCCCCGGATGTACTTTTAATTGTTTAGTTTCTGTGCGAAATATCATAGGAGTAGACTCATTTAATACCGTCAAAAACTCCACAGTTATTTCCCTGTTTACATCAACTGTATAAGCCACTTCTGGTACTTTTTTAATATCATCTGGTCTATCTCGTTCTATCCATTTCCATTCACATAAGACATCATAAATAGGCACTAAAGCATACCCAAAACCAAACATAGTGATGGCAACCACCAATAAGGTTCTTGCTAACTTAAGATTTTTTTTACTGATAGAATCCTTCATTAAGATACGGCTTGAGCCACAGCGAATAGATAGAAAATCAAGGTAATCGCACCTAAAATAACCGCCGTTAAAATATTCTTATTTTTTATTGTCATATTTATATCTAAAGGTCAATAGCGTAGCTATTGATATAGGCTACGCTAAGTCACTTTTTTGTATTAATGTGAATCTAACACATGCTCAGTAGGTACAATTGTTGGTGGTGTAGTCCAAGTATGATAAGGAGTTGGAGAAGGCAAAGTCCATTCTAAACCGTGTTTTGCAGCATCTTCCCAAACTTCATCAGATACTTTCTCACCAGTACCACCTCTAATCGTATCAATAACTATGTATAAGAACAGTAATTGACTAGCACCAAAGATAAAACCACCGATACTAGAAATCATATTCCAATCAGCAAATTGCACTGCATAATCTGGAATACGTCTTGGCATACCTGCCAAACCTAAAAAGTGTTGCGGAAAAAATAATATATTTACAGAAATAACTGACAACCAAAAATGTAACTGTCCAATTTTTTCGTTATACATGTGACCAGTCCATTTAGGTAACCAAAAATAACCTGCAGCCATCAAAATGAATATAGATGCGGGAACTAAGGTGTAATGAAAATGTGCCACAATAAAATATGTATCGTGATATTGAAAGTCTGATGGGGCAATTGACATCATCAAACCAGTAAAACCACCTAACGTAAATAAAACCACAAATGAAATTGAAAATAACATTGGAGTCTCAAATGTCATTGCACCTTTCCACATAGTTGCGGTCCAGTTAAATACTTTTACACCAGTTGGAACAGCAATAATCATGGTTGCGTACATAAAGTACAACTCTCCAGCAATTGGCATACCCACTGTAAACATGTGATGTGCCCATACGATAAATGACAAAAATGCAATAGATGCAGTTGCCCAAACCATAGACGCATAACCAAATAAGGGCTTACGTGCAAAAACTGGGATAATTGTAGAAGCCACACCAAAAGTAGGCAGAATCATAATATATACTTCTGGATGACCAAAAAACCAGAAAATATGCTCGTACAATACTGGATCACCACCACCCGCAGCATTAAAGAAGCTAGTATGGAAAAATTTATCAGTTAATAACATAGTCACTGCACCAGCAAATACCGGCATAACAGCAATTAATAAAAACGCAGTAATCAACCAAGTCCATACAAACAAGGGCATATCCATCAACTTCATAGCGGGAGCACGCATATTGAATATGGTCGCTATAATATTTATAGCACCCATGATTGATGAAATACCTAATAAATGCACAGAAAAAATAGCAAAAGGGAGCGCTTTTCCGACAGTAATAGGTTGCAATACTAAAGGTGGATATAAAGTCCAACCACCATTAGGCGCACCACCTTCCATGAAAAGTGTACTAGCTAACAACAACACACCTGCAACCAACATCCAAAAACTCATGTTGTTCATACGTGGTAATGCCATATCAGTAGCACCAATCATCAAAGGAATTTGCCAGTTGGCTAAACCAACAAACGCAGGCATAACAGCACCAAACACCATGACTAAGGCATGCATAGTAGTCATAGAATTGAAAAATGCAGGATCTACAAACTGCAGACCTGGCTCAAATAACTCTGCTCGAATTACCATCGCCATTGATCCACCCACAAAAAACATGGTTAATGCAAATAACAAATATAAAGTACCAATGTCTTTATGATTGGTAGTAATAATCCATCTCAACAATCCTTTAGCTGGACCGTGATCGTGGTGGTCATCAGCATGGTGATCATGATCATGTTCATCTACAACAGCAGACATAATTTATACCTCTAAAATTAATAAAAAAGAGTAAGTTGATAGTAGCATCTGAGAACTATTCATCATCATCCGGTAATGCTGTTTGTTTTGGCTGTAATTCATCACCCACTTTGTTACCCAGACTATTACGCACATAAGTCATCAACTCTGCAAATTCCTTTGCATTTAATTTTTCAAACTTCGGCATTTTTGAGGTTCCAGCGCGTAAAAAGCCATCTAAAGACTCCCACTTACCTGTTGCAATTGCACTGCCTGTTAATGCAGGAATCAATCCAGGAACACCCGCCCCATCAATCTGATGACATCCCACACAGTTCTTTAAGTACACTGACTCACCATGCGCCATCAATTGCTGACGACTTTGATCGCTTAAATCTGGCTTTTGTTTTTGTTGCTCTGAAGTTCTTTTTACCCATGCATCATAATCCGCTTGCTCCATCGCTATAACAACGATAGGCATAAAACCATGATCTCGACCACATAACTCAGTACATTGACCGCGATAAGTACCAGGCTTATCAACTAAAGTCCATGCCTCATTAATAAAGCCTGGATTTGCATCTTTTTTCCAACCTAAATCAGGAACCCACCATGAATGGATAACATCGGTAGACGTTAATACAAAACGGACTTTTTTATGAACCGGGATAACTAAAGGCTTGTCCACATTTAATAAATAATTTGGGACAGACCTTGGATCCGCACCTACTGTTCTATGAACTCGCTCACTGGCTTCATCCAAGTGACTTTCAAAGTGTATATCGTTGTCTAAGTATTTGTAATCCCAATACCATTGACGGCCAGTTACTTGAATGGTCATATCTGACTTTTCAACGTCACTCAATTCCAACAACGTTTTAGTTGCAGGAATCGCCATAGCCACTAAAATTAAAGTTGGGATGATAGTCCAGATTATCTCAACCGTTGTATTTTCATGAAATTGTGCAGCAACATGGCCCTTAGATTTGCGATGATGAAAAATCGAGTAAAACATTGCGCCAAATACCACAACGCCTATAAATACACAGATCCATAAGATCAGCATATGTAGGTCATAAATGTCATTACTGACCTTAGTAACCCCTTTCATTAAATTGAGCGTATAGTCCGCACGCGCTGTTCCAAGCCCTAAAGCCATTAAAATCAGACCTGCGAATAGTTGCTTTGCTTTGTTCACGGAGCAGCCCCTTCGATAGTTGTTATAAAACTCTTGAATTATAAGTAGTTATATAGATCGTAATGTGTATCCATTCCAAAATACCTGGCACAATCCTTTTTACGTAATAATAATCCCAAAAAACGTGTAGATTTTAACCCATGACGCCGATCTATACTAGACGTCCTTTAGGTGAATTTAGATTGAATCTTCAAAAAAAGCTTGTGACCTCCTCAAGATACAAGCCTTTTTATCAAACACGATACTTTATTAGCTATTCAATGACTCAGCATAAGCCTTATCATATGTAGGGATATGATTATCTAACCACCCTTTAACCAACTGGCCGACTTCTTCTGTAACCCTACTTCGCCTGCATGAAACCTTGATTGTAAACCACCACAAATTCCAACTAAAGCCACATGCCCTTCTCTGTTTTGATCATACCCAGAATAATTATTTACCAACATTTCTCTCTTCATGCGCTAAATATCGTACTACACAAGCTATAAAATAATCTAACTAATTACCGAAAATTGAACGAGTAGCGCCTCCCGTTGCTAAATCTAATAAGGTATTCAGTTTATCAAATAATATTTTTAAGCTCCTCATCTGCAAACCTAAGATTAGTAGCATACTGACTTGTTACCCAGTAATTAAGACTAATATATTTCTCCTAGTGATCGCAACAATATTAACCTCAAAAAAATATTGAATATATAATTGAAGAAGTAAATATTGATGTAGGTGATTCATTGAAGCAGATGATATTTGTTAACAACCCTAATCCTACAACTAATTCTCACCAACCTCTCCGATTAAAGCTAGCCTCACTTTTTCCCACAAATTAAGTTCATAACATGTAAAATTCCCATACTGTTTTTTTTGAAATTTGGGATGTAAAAGTGTTTAGAGGAACAACCATTCTTTCTGTTCGTCGTGGCAATAAAGTAGTGATTGGTGGTGACGGTCAAGTCACATTAGGAAATACCGTCATGAAAGGAAACGCCCGAAAAGTCCGCCGTTTATACCACGATAAAGTCATTGCCGGCTTCGCTGGAGCCACTGCAGACGCATTTACCTTATTCGAGCATTTTGAAGGTAAACTTGAAAAACATCGAGGAAATTTAACAAGAGCTGCCGTCGAAATGGCTAAAGACTGGCGTACTGATCGTGCTTTACGTAAATTAGAGGCTCTGCTTACGATTGCTGATGCTAAAACCTCTTTAATAATTTCTGGTACAGGTGATGTTATTGAACCTGAATACGATTTAATGGCTATTGGCTCGGGTGGTGCTTTTGCCCAAGCAGCTGCCCGAGCTCTCCTAGAAAATACAGACTTAAGCGCAAGAGAAATAGTTGAAAGATCTTTAAATATTGCCGCCGATATTTGTATATACACAAATCATAACCTACGTATCGAAGAATTAGACGCAGAGCCTAATGAGTAACAGCATGACACAAATGACCCCTAAAGAAATTGTAAACGAACTAGATAAACATATTGTTGGCCAAGCCAGCGCTAAGAGATCAGTTGCCATCGCACTTAGAAACCGTTGGCGTAGACAGCAAGTTGATATCTCATTACGAAACGAAATTACACCCAAAAACATCTTAATGATCGGCCCCACAGGTGTAGGTAAGACTGAAATTGCCCGCCGACTTGCAAGACTCGCAAACGCACCTTTCATTAAAATAGAAGCCACTAAATTTACCGAAGTCGGCTATGTAGGTAGAGATGTAGAATCCATTATTCGTGACCTCATTGATACTGCAATTAAAATGACCCGCACAGCAGAAATGTCAAAGGTTGAAAATAAAGCCTATGATTCTGCTGAAGAAAAAATTCTAGATATCTTATTACCCCGCGCAGAAGCGGGCATGCTCTCGGAAAGTGAAGAGTCAACTCGCCAAAAGATGCGTAAGAAGCTTCGTGAAGGTGATCTGGACGCTAAAGAAATAGAAATTGACATTCATGTGGCACCCGTCGGCGTTGAGATCATGGCTCCCCCTGGCATGGAAGAAATGACTAGCCAGCTACAGGGTATGTTTCAAAACATCAGTAGTGGTAAAACAAAATCTCGCAAAATGCCTATTAAAAAAGCATTGCAGTCATTACAAGAAGAAGAAGCCAGCAAACTTATTAATGAAGATGAAATCCGCTTTAGAGCTATTGATTCTGTGGAACAAAATGGGATTGTATTTCTAGATGAAATCGACAAGATTTGCAAGCGATCCGAGTTAGGTGGCGGTGGAGGAGAAGTATCAAGAGAAGGTGTACAGCGTGACTTATTACCTTTAGTTGAAGGTAGTACAGTCAGTACGAAATACGGTACGATCAAAACAGATCATATTTTATTTATAGCATCAGGCGCGTTCCATGTTGCTAAGCCGTCTGATTTAATACCAGAATTACAAGGTCGATTCCCTATACGCGTGGAACTTAACGCATTAACGGCTGATGACTTTGTGCAAATTCTAACTGAACCCAATGCCTCATTGACCGAACAATATACTGCCTTGTTGGCAACAGAAGGCGTGAGTCTATCTTTTGCTACCGACGGTATTCAACGTATTGCAGAATTAGGCTGGCAAGTGAATGAACGTGTTGAAAACATTGGCGCAAGAAGGCTACATACGCTTTTAGAAAGACTATTAGAAGAAATATCTTATAATGCGTCTGACCTTGAAGATAAAAATATCGTTATTGATGCCAATTACGTAGATCAGCATCTCACAGAGTTTGCTGATGATGAAGATTTAAGTCGTTACATTCTATAATAATATTACATTAAACTCAGCCTTATGCGCTTAACCGTTAAACCTTGTAACACTTGGCCTACAGAAATAAAACTACATCAATTATCTAACATCCTTGAAATTAGCTTTGATAATGGTAGTGACTTTCAATTACCCTGTGAATATATGCGTGTCTATACACCGTCCGCAGAAGCCGTAGGGCATGGCCCAGGGCAAGAAGTTTTACAAATAAACAAAGAAGACGTAGGCATTTTAGAAATCAAACCCATCGGTAATTATGCTATTTGTCCAGTTTTTAGTGATGGACATGACAGCGGCATTTACACATGGGACTTACTTTACAAATTAGGCGCTGAATATCAGGATTTATGGGTAAACTACCTACAAGAGCTCGAAACAGCTGGGCATAAGCGCAAAGAAACTTTAAAAAACTAGGCATAAAAATGACAAACGATAACACCACACACTTTGGATTTAAACAAGTTGCAACAGATGAAAAAGTTAATCTTGTACGCGGTGTATTCGATTCAGTTGCGGGACAATACGACATCATGAATGACCTAATGTCTTTGGGTATTCATCGCATCTGGAAACGTGTTGCAGTTCAGCTAAGCAATGTACGAAAAGGAGAAAAAGTACTCGACTTGGCCGGTGGTACAGGTGACTTAACCATACTTTTTGAACAACGCGTCGGCAAAGAGGGTCAAGTAGTCCTCGCAGACATTAACTCTGAAATGTTACGTACAGGCCGAAACAGACTTATTGATAAAGGCCTAATTGGCAATATTCGTTATGCCCAAGTCAATGCGGAATATCTACCTTTTGAGGACAATACTTTTGATTGTGTTTGTATTGCATTCGGCCTTAGAAATGTTACCGATAAAGATGCTGCATTACGCTCGATGTGTCGTGTTCTAAAGCCGGGTGGTCGCGTTATCGTTCTTGAATTCTCACACCCCATCGATAAGATCACTGAAAAAGTATACGATTTCTATTCATTCAAACTACTCCCTAAAATTGGCAAAGTAGTCGCAAAGGATGAAGATAGTTATAGATATCTTGCTGAATCTATTCGTATGCACCCCAAGCAAGAAGAACTAAAAAACATGATGATAAATGCAGGCCTAGAGCGTTGCGAATACTTCAATATGACTCAAGGTATTGTGGCAGTTCATAGAGGCTACAAAATTTAGCATGATCATCAAATCTTTGTTGATGAGTGCAATAGAAAATGCACTCAATATATTTATCGGCTTAGACGACCACAAAACCAAATACTTGTCGCCACTAGCCGATAAAATAATTGCAATTTCTATACAACCCTTTGACGAAACTATTTATCTTTGCCCGTCTGCAGACTCTATTCAACTATTAGACTATTGCACAACACAACCTGATGCTACATTAACGGGTTCTGCATTTGCTTTCGGCCTAATGGGACTAAGCGCTAGTCCGATGCGCTCAATTTTCTCGGGTGACATTAAAATTGAAGGCGATATGCACACAGGTAAAAAGTTTCAAGAGCTATTTGCCAAACTTAATATAAACATAGAACCCTTAATTGCCCAATACACCGGCGACAAGATAGCGAATACTTTGAGTCAGTTTTTTAATAGTGGAAAAAACTGGAGCAATGAATCTATTGAAACATTTAAACTTAATCTCTCGGAATTTCTGCAAGAAGAAACTCGCGACCTTCCTTCAGCACCTGAAATAGATATTTTTTACACTCAGGTTGATCATCTACGTACTGATTTTGATCGCTTACAAAGCCGAATTGATCGTCTGCAAAAATCTCATCCTAAAGGTAACTCGTGATTCGACCCAAAATACTCTATCGCCTAATCCATATTAACTGGGTTTTGATGTATCACGGACTAGACGAAATTGTTTTAAAAACTAATCTATTTAGACCCATAAGATACCTAGCCTTCATAACACCTGGTTTCTGGTTTAAATCAAAAAAGGACTCACAGGCTGTTAGGATCAGACGAACACTAGAAGATCTTGGTCCCATTTATGTAAAATTTGGCCAAGCATTATCAACACGCAAAGATATATTGCCCGATGACATTGCTGATGAACTCGTCAAACTCCAAGACCGTGTCCCGCCCTTTAATAATGACATTGCAAAAAGTATCATCGAAAAAGAATTGGAAATGTCTACTGAAGAGGCATTTGCAGAGTTTGACCCCACTCCTTTAGCTTCAGCTTCTGTTGCCCAAGTGCATACCGCTGTTTTGCATAGTGGTGAAAGTGTCATTGTTAAAGTATTACGACCTAATATAGAAAAACAAATCCAATCTGATATTGGCTTACTTTATGAATTAGCTCGCTTTGCTGAAAAATTCTGGCCTGATGCTAAAAGATTGCGGGCTACTGAAGTAGTTTCTGAATTTGAAAAAACCACATTAGACGAACTTGATCTGATTAGAGAAGCAGCAAATGCTGCAAAATTACGTCGTAACTTTGAAAACTCAGAACAACTATATATACCGGAAGTATACTGGGCATTTACTAGAAAAAATGTCATGGTCATGGAAAGAATTCATGGCATCCCAGTCGGTGAAATTGAACAGTTAAAAGCCGGCGGAGCTAATTTTAAAGTCTTAGCTGAACGTGGTGTTGAGATATTCTTTACGCAAGTCTTTAGAGATAATTTTTTCCATGCAGATATGCACCCCGGTAATATTTTTGTGGAACTACCCGATAAATATATTGCTGTTGATTTTGGTATTGTTGGGACTCTATCGTTATCAGACCAACGGTATTTAGCAGAAAACTTCTTAGCGTTTTTTAACCGCGATTACCGAAAAGTTGCAGAAATGCACGTTGAATCTGGCTGGGTACCCAGTACTACAAGAATCGAAGAATTTGAGTCGGCTATCCGTAGCGTTTGCGAACCCATCTTTGAAAAACCCCTTAAAGACATATCATTCGGTCAACTCTTATTAAGACTTTTTCAGACTGCACGTCGATTTGATATGGTTGTACAACCTCAGTTAGTGTTACTACAAAAAACATTATTAAATATTGAAGGTTTAGGCCGCCAACTTTATCCAGAACTTGATTTATGGCAAACGGCTAAACCTTATCTTGAACAATGGTTTCATGATCGTATTGGCCCCAAAGCTAAAATCAATAAATTTCTAAAGCAATTCCCAGAGTTTGCAGAACAGTTCCCAGAGGTTCCTTCCCTCATGTATAAGGCACTCAATAATGCAGCTCAGGCTCAGCAACAAGCAGAAGCGCAACAAAGAGAACTATTGAAACTTAGACAACAAATTAATGACAACCACAGATCTACCATTTGGACCATGATCATAAGTACATTAGCTATCGGTCTAGTCATATTTTTTCGGTAACATTAAGACAGATTAATCCATTGTAAATAACGAGTATTTATTGACTTTATTTAGCCGTAACTATAGAATCCACTTAGCTTGAAAATAGTTTTACCGTTATGCTTATCTTTACGAAGTTTTTCTAAATTGCTCGTCCTGTTTATCATAAGTAAATCTTAAATTTCCCAGCGATACCCGCCTTTCAAGGCATACTTATACTTAAATTAGGACTAAACAATGACAACTGGTGTAGTTAAATGGTTTAACGCAGAAAAAGGTTTTGGCTTCATTCAACAAGAGAATGGTCCAGACGTTTTTGTACATTTTCGAAACATTAACAGCTCTGGCTTTAAATCTTTAGATGAAGGCCAAAAAGTACAGTTTACTGTAACTCAAGGCCAAAAAGGCCCACAAGCAGAAGAAGTAACAATCATCTAATGCTTTTAATCTGTAGCCTTAATCAATAAGGCTACAGATTTCCCACCTCATACCCCTCTATACCTTCTGCGCAATCAACCGATTCACTTGCTTATTTATTAAAAACTTGTATATCAATAATCACAAGTAGAGATAAGTTCAAGTTTATAAAAAAATTAGACACGCATTATTAATCTGTTTATTTCCTAAAATGAAATGGTTTATCCAGCCGTTTATTTCTCTACTCTTTGTCATAATCCTTTAATATTGTGTCTTTTACACAAAAATTTTCTTGTGCTATGCTAAGCGACATTTTTAAGGTAGCACTAGGGATTGGTGTAACTTTTGTAAACAAATTAGTGTTGAGAAAAGAGAATGACTGAATTGAACGCAATGGAAACAATAGTGCAAGACATCATCGCTGCGCTTAAGGATAAACCAGGAGCATTATTACCTATTTTGCATGCTGTTCAGGATAAGTTAGGTTATGTTCCCTCAGAAAGCGTACCAGCAATTGCAAAAGCGCTAAACCTTTCTCGCGCTGAAGTACATGGTGTCATCAGTTTTTATCACTATTTTCGTGACACCGCTCCAGGGAAACAAACAATACACCTATGCAGAGCTGAATCTTGCCAAGCAATGGGTGGCAAAAAGCTTGAAGTGCATGTTAAATCTACCTTGGGTATCGATTACCATGAAACCACTGCAGATGGTAAATTCTCATTAGAACCCGTTTATTGCTTAGGCAATTGTGCCTGCTCGCCTGCAATGCAAATTGGTCATGAGATCTATGGTCGTGTTTCTGCCGACAATTTCGAAAGTATTATCACTCAAGCAGAGGACATAGCATGAGTATTACCATTTACGTCCCATGCGACTCAACGGCTGTTTCAATCGGCGCTGATCGCGTAGCAAAAGCAATTTATCAAGAAGCTCAAAAACGAAACATTACTATTCAATTGATTCGTAATGGATCAAGAGGTCTCTATTGGCTTGAACCGATGGTAGAAGTGCTTACCGCGGAGGGAAGAAAAGCGTATGGCCCTGTTCAAGTTAGTGACGTAACTAGTCTTTTTGACGCCAACTTTGTCAACGGCGGAGAACATCCTCTCTACCTTGGCTTAACAGAAGAAATTGAATATCTAAAAAAACAACAGCGCTTAACCTTTGCTCGCATCGGTATTACAGACCCTATTAGCTTAGAAGACTACATCAGTCACGAAGGTTATCAAGGTTTAAGTAACGCACTCAAACTGTCCCAAGCAGATATCGTTAAAGCCGTAACCGACTCAGGCTTACGTGGTCGTGGTGGCGCTGCATTTCCTACTGGCATTAAATGGAATACAGTACTTAACACACCGTCTGAACAAAAATATATCATTTGTAATGCTGACGAAGGCGATTCAGGCACATTCTCTGACAGAATGGTCATGGAAAGTGATCCATTCGTATTAATTGAAGGCATGACTATCGCTGGTATCGCAGTAGGTGCCACACAAGGTTACATCTATCTACGCGTAGAATACCCGCATGCACACAAAGCCCTTAATGCTGCCATTGAAAAAGCCTATGCTTCTGGATACTTAGGCGACAACATCCAAGGTAGTGGTAAAACTTTCAACCTCGAAGTAAGATTAGGTGCTGGTGCCTACGTCTGTGGAGAAGAAACTTCTCTAATGGAAAGCTTAGAAGGCAAACGAGGCTTAGTCCGCTTTAAACCACCCCTACCTGCTATTAGCGGATTATTTGGTAAGCCTACCGTTGTTAATAACGTTATTTCTTTAGCCTCTGTACCCATTATTTTAGACAAAGGCGGTGATTATTACCGTGACTTTGGCATGGGACGCTCGCGTGGCACACTTCCCCTACAACTTGCTGGCAATCTAAAACACACAGGCTTAGTTGAAGTTGCATTTGGGATGACCTTACGTGAGTTGTTGTATGACTTTGGCGGTGGCTCTGCAACAGGTAGACCTATTAAAGCCGTCCAAGTAGGTGGCCCATTGGGTTCCTATTTACCAGAATCTCAATTCGATACTCCTTTAGACTATGAAGCCTTTGCTGCTAATTGGACAGTTTTAGGCCATGGCGGAGTCGTTGCGTTTGATGATACCGCTAACATGGCTGAATTAGCGCGTTATAACATGGAGTTTTGTGCAGCTGAATCATGTGGCAAATGCACACCTTGCCGTATTGGTTCAACAAGAGGTTATGAAGTCATGGACGAAATTATTGCTGGCCATGCATTAGATAAAAACATTCCTTTATTGCGTGACCTTTGTAACACCTTATTAAATGGTTCTCTGTGTGCATTAGGTGGTATGACGCCCTATCCTGTATTAAGTGCTTTAAATCATTTCCCGAAAGACTTCGGCGTAGATGATCAAGCTAACACAGCCGTATAAAGACACGAGGAGTTAATGATGAGTATCAATAAAGATAAAGATTTTGGCACGCCAGCAAGTACCTCAACAAACTTAGTTAACTTAGAGATAGATGGCTTTAAAGTCACCGTTCCTGAAGGCACCTCCATCATGCGAGCGGCCTCCTCTATTGGCATTGACATTCCAAAACTCTGCGCAACGGATAGTGTTGAACCTTTTGGTTCTTGTCGTCTTTGTATAGTAGAAGTTGAAGGCGCGCGAGGCATGCCGGCCTCTTGCACCACCCCTTGTGGCGAAGGTTTAAAAGTCTCAACTCAAACCCCAAAATTAGCAGATGTGCGTCGTGGCGTAATGGAATTATACATTTCTGATCACCCGCTAGATTGTTTAACATGTTCATCTAACGGTGATTGTGAATTACAAGACATGGCGGGCGCAGTAGGTTTACGCGAAGTGCGTTATAAACCTATTGAAACCCATCTAAATGCCGTTAAAGACGAAAGTAATCCATATTTCAGTTTTGACCCCAGCAAATGTATCGTTTGTTCACGTTGCGTAAGAGCCTGTGAAGAAACGCAAGGCACATTCGCCTTAACTATTGATGGACGTGGCTTTGACTCTAAAGTATCTCCGGGTCAAAATGAAACCTTCATGGATTCAGAATGCGTTTCTTGTGGTGCCTGTGTACAAGCATGCCCGACAGCCACTCTAATGGAAAAATCGGTGATTGATCATGGTCAACCCGAACACTCTATTGTCACTACCTGTGCTTATTGTGGCGTAGGTTGTTCATTTAGAGCAGAAATGAAGGGTGAACAAGTTATCCGTATGGTGCCCAATAAGGACGGCAAAGCGAACCATGGTCACTCTTGTGTAAAAGGCCGATTTGCTTTTGGTTATGCAACCCATAAAGACCGTATCACTAAACCTATGATCCGCGCCAGCATTAAAGATGCATGGCAAGAAGTAAGTTGGGAAGAAGCGATTAATCATGCTGCATCTGAATTAAGACGTATCCAAACTAAATATGGCAAAGATTCTATTGGTGGTATTACATCTTCTCGTTGTACTAATGAAGAAGTTTATATCATGCAAAAACTTATTCGTGCTGGTTTCGGTAACAACAACGTAGATACCTGTGCTCGTGTATGTCACTCACCGACTGGTTACGGTTTAAAACAAACTTTTGGCGAATCTTCAGGTACACAAGACTTTGATTCGGTCATGCAAGCTGATGTTATTATCGTGATAGGCGCAAACCCTACCGATGGACACCCCGTGTTCGGCTCGCAAATGAAAAAACGCCTACGTCAAGGCGCCAAACTCATCGTTGTCGATCCGCGTGAAATTGACTTAGTCAAAAACTCACCGCACGTAAAAGCTGACTACCATTTAAAACTTCGCCCTAGCACAAACGTCGCTGTAATCAATGCCTTTGCACATGTCATTGTTTCAGAAAACTTAGTGGATGAAGACTTTGTAAACGCACGTTGCGACGTAGCGTCATTCAACAAATGGCGTACCTTCGTTGCAGACACACGTCACTCTCCAGAAAATACTGAATCTATTACAGGCATTCCAGCAGCCGACCTTAGAGCAGCAGCAAGATTGTATGCAACAGTTAAAAACGCTGCAATTTACTATGGTCTAGGTGTTACGGAACACAGTCAAGGTTCAACCATGGTTATTGGTATCGCTAACTTAGCTATGGCTACTGGAAACTTAGGACGTGTTGGGGTGGGTGTAAATCCATTACGTGGCCAAAACAACGTACAAGGTTCTTGTGACATGGGATCATTCCCACATGAATTTCCTGGCTATCGTCACGTTTCAGATGCAGAAACTCAAGATTTATTCCGAACAGCTTGGAACGCTGAACTAAGTTCTGAGCCTGGCTTACGTATCCCCAACATGTTTGATGCCGCATTAGATAAAAGCTTTATGGGCCTGTACTGTGCTGGTGAAGACATCGCGCAATCTGATCCAGACATTCAACATGTTCATTCGGCTTTACGCTCTATGGAATGCGTTATCGTGCAAGATATCTTCTTAAACGAAACCGCTAAATTCGCGCACGTATTCTTACCAGGTGCTTCATTCCTAGAAAAAACAGGCACTTTTACCAATGCAGAACGACGTATATCTCCGGTTCGTAAAGTAATGAAACCTTTAGCGGGTTATGCCGATTGGGAAGTGACTCAAATGTTGGCTAATGCGTTAGGTTATCCAATGAACTACACACACCCATCAGAAATCATGGCAGAAATTGCCAGTCTAACACCTACATTTACAGGTGTTAGCTATGACAAAATTGATGAGTTAGGTAGTATTCAATGGCCTTGCTATGATGAAGCTTCAACAGGCACACCGACCATGCACGAAGAGACCTTTATGCGTGACGATGGCAAAGGCCTATTTATGCTGACTGAATTTGTAGCAACCAGCGAAAGCGTTAATGGTAAATATCCATTAATTCTGACCACAGGTCGTATATTGTCACAATACAACGTAGGCGCACAAACCCGTCGTACTGAAAACAATGCATGGCACTCTGAAGACTTATTAGAAATCCACCCACATGATGCGGAAGATCGTGGCATCAATACAAATGATTGGGTAGGTATTAAGAGTCGTACTGGTGAAACAGTACTACGTGCTTTGGTCACTGATAAAGTTCAACCAGGCGTTGTCTATACTACTTTCCACTTTCCTGAATCAGGTGCAAACGTTATTACTACAGATAACTCAGATTGGGCGACAAATTGCCCTGAGTACAAAGTAACGGCTGTCCAAATCAGTAAAGTAAATCAAACGTCAGAGTGGCAAGCAAAATATCAAGAATTTACGGACACTCAACTCGATTTATTGGAACAAGGTATTATCAATGGCTAATGGCCCGGCCATTAACTATTAGAAATGGATGAAGCAATATTAGATCTTGGTTGGCCTAGCTATCAAGAATTCACTGTTGATCGCTGGAAAAGTGATCAACACATAAGTGAACTGGACTCTATTGCGGAAGAAGTCCCCATCTCTTTAATATACAACGGCATGCCACATGTTGTCATGTTGGCAACGCCGACTAATCTTGAAGAGTTCGCATTAGGTTTTAGTATTACTGAAGGCATTATTAAAAGCCCTCAAGAATTATTATCCGCTCGTGTCTATAACCGCTCCAACGGTATTGAAGTGCAGATAAAGATTCCTGAAGAACGTTTTCAATGTATGTCCGATAAAGGTCGAAACTTAACCGGCCGAACAGGCTGTGGTTTATGCGGCGCGAGCACCTTAAAACAAGCTATTCGCAAGCCTAGTGAAGTCGTCGGCGATTTGCGTGTCTCAGCTATCGATTTAAGCAACGCACTTACAGAACTGGTTTCGTTTCAGAAACTTAACAAAATGACCGGCGCCGTACATGCGGCGGCATGGGTGATACCGGGTAAGGGTATCATTGATATAAGAGAAGATGTTGGCAGACACAATGCCCTTGATAAACTGATTGGTTTTTTATTACGCACCGAAAAAGAGTTATCCAGCGGGTTTGTACTCGTTACTAGTCGAGCCAGTTTTGAAATGGTACAAAAAACAGCATGGGTAGGCATCAATATGCTTGTAGCCATATCAGCACCTACCGGTTTAGCTATTCGCTTAGCCAACGAAACAAATTTAACCTTAATTGGTTTTGCAAGGGGTGATCAGCATGTGGTCTACACACACCCTCATCGCTTAACCCACAATAGCAATGTATTATGAGCAATAAAATTGATATCTTAATTAGAATGGCCAATGATATTGGTAATTTTTTTAATGCAGAAAGTGACAAAGAACTTGCTGCCAATGGCATAAAAAATCATATTTCTAGATCATGGGACCCAAGAATGCGTCAAGCCATCATCAGTTACAATAACGAAGATGGTTCAAAATTAAGTGACTTAGCAAGACAAGCTATCGCAAAACTTGATTAATAAACTCAAAAATGTCACACCCTGCAAAAACCAACCAGAGTTTATCTTGGACCTTATTATTTGCAGGGACATTATTTGTCAGTGCATCACTCATGTTTGTACTGCAACCCCTGTTCGGAAAAATCCTTTTACCCTTGCTAGGAGGATCACCCGCCGTTTGGAACACTTGTATGGTGTTTTATCAAACTATATTATTTTTAGGGTATCTATACGCACACACGATTGCTTCACGCTTTAAACCCGTCCGACAAATCCAATTACACACACTCGTTATACTGCTGAGCTTTTTAGCTTTACCACTAGCCTTACCTGAAAATACTGCGCCACCAACAGAAAGCGATCCTACACTCTGGATAGTATGGACATTACTAATTGCAATCGGTCTCCCTTTATTCGTGGTATCGACTACCTCACCGTTAATCCAAAAATGGTTTGCTAGCATCGATCATAAAAATAGCGATGACCCTTACTTTCTTTACGCCGCAAGTAATGCCGGAAGTCTTATTGCACTCATCAGTTATCCGTTTTTAATTGAACCGCACATTGATTTAAGTGCACAAAAAACGGACTGGAGCCTAGGTTATATCTTGCTATGCCTTTTAATATCGGCTTGTGCTGCCTTGCTATACAAAAGCAAACAACACTACCCCATTACACAAGAAAGCACGGAGCCAGAAGAACTAAAACTGGGTTGGGGCAGAAGATTATATTGGCTAGCTTTAGCGTTTGTACCTTCTAGTTTGCTACTCGGCTTAACCAATTTTATAAGTACCGATATTGCCTCGGTACCCTTGTTATGGATTATTCCCTTAACCGTTTATTTATTAACTTTCATAATTGTATTCTCTCACTGGAATGATGCTATTCATCCCGTTATAGTCAGATTACAACCTTATATCTTAATTCCCTTTATTACCTATGCGTTTATTAACCCAGCAGACTTACCTTACTGGGCCTATTTAATATTACACGTTATTGCCTTTTTCTTTGCCGTCATGGTTTGTCATGGTGAACTATCAAAAAACAGGCCGGCTACCCAACACTTAACCACCTTCTATTTAATCATGTCCTTTGGCGGCATGTTGGGTGGCATGTTTAACACCTTTGTGGCTCCTTTTATCTTTAATGGTATCTACGAGTATCCGTTAATGATTATTGCCGCGCTACTATTCCGTCCATGGTCAAAATTAATCACGGCCAAAAGTGCGCTACTCCAAGTAATATGGCCCACCGCATTAGTTATTACAGGTCTTACTCTTTATGCAAGTATCAAAGATTTGCTCCAATACTTCGATATTATCGTTATCAGCCTCATTTTTATAACGCTGATTACCTTTTTATTAAGATCAAAGCCTATTGCTTTTGCTTTTAGTACCGGGGCTATTATTTTCTTATCGTTAGGTTTACACGGCCTATCATCACACACGATCTACCAAGAACGCACTTTCTTTGGTGTCTTAGCTGTCCGTGAAAGCGTATTGACTGACGAGAGAAATCAAGATGAAACCTATCATGAACTTTTCCACGGTACTACTAAACACGGGGCACAACGCCTACCCGAGAACTTACAAAGAACGCCGTTAACTTATTACAGCCGCCCAGGCCCAATGGGGCAACTCTTTAAAGAGTTTGATGCCAAA
>CANGLL010000019.1 GCA_947454605.1 Methylococcaceae bacterium
ATCCGGAATCCAGAAAAGGCAGCATTGGTCACTAACGATAGATATAATAATTTACGTAATATTCAAGAACAGTCTGAAAAGCGCCCATTGTTATTGATGCCTAATGAGCATGCGCCTGTCTTGCCAGTTCTAAAATAATGAGTATCGATGTGGCATTAGTTTCCGAGGGGGTTAATTTAGACATTAAAATGCTCCCCTACAGTTTTGCTAAAAGACACGGTATTCTGATTAAAGAAAAGGCTGAGCAGCAAATAGAAATTATGTATCAAAAAAAGGCAACCTTGCAGGCACTGTTTGAAGTCCAAAGATTTGTCGATAAACCGATCCATAGTGTTGAAGTCAATGAAGAAGAGTTTGATCGTTTGTTGCAAAGCGTTTATGAGCAAAAAACAGGTCATGCCCAACAAATGGTCGATGACATGCAAGACAATATAGATTTGTCTTATATGGCTTCACATCTGCCCACGCCAGAGGATTTACTTGAGAGCGCTGATGAAGCGCCTATCATTCGCTTGATTAACGCCTTGTTAACCGAGGCCATTAAAGAAAATGCCTCTGATATTCATATTGAATCTTACGAAAAACGTATGGTGGTTCGATTTCGTGTAGACGGTACCCTGCGGGAAATATTAGAGCCCCAACGCGAATTCGCGCCTATGGTGATTTCCAGGCTTAAGGTAATGGCGCGTTTAGATATCGCCGAAAAAAGATTGCCGCAAGATGGCCGAATTTCTTTAAATATTGGGGGGAGAACGGTAGATGTGCGGGTCTCTACTTTGCCATCGGGCCATGGTGAGCGCGTAGTTTTACGATTACTTGATAAACAAGCAAATCAACTCAGTCTTAAACAAATAGGCATGGCTGATCAAGAATTTGACAGTATTCAAGAGATGATTACTAAGCCACACGGTATTATATTAGTCACAGGTCCCACGGGTTCAGGAAAAACAACCAGTTTATATGCCATTGTTAATCAACTGAATGAGCGTACCCGCAATATTCTGACGGTAGAAGATCCTATCGAATTTTATTTAGATGGCATTGGTCAAACCCAAGTTAATAGTAAAGTGGAAATGACCTTTGCCAAAGGTCTGCGTGCTATCTTAAGACAAGACCCCGATGTGGTCATGGTGGGCGAAATCCGCGATAAAGAAACGGCAGAGATTGCCGTGCAAGCCAGTTTAACCGGCCATTTAGTCTTATCCACTTTACATACCAATTCAGCCGTTGGCGCGATAACACGTTTAAGGGACATGGGGATAGAGCCCTTTTTACTGTCTTCCAGTTTAGTGGGGGTTATCGCGCAACGTTTAGTGCGTAAATTATGCCCACAGTGTAAAGTGCCGGTAACCGTGCCAGTGAATGACCTGGAAAAATTGGGCTTATCGTCAGCCGATTCAGCGCAGACAGTCACTATTTACGAGGCCCAAGGGTGCAGTCATTGTGCCCAAAGAGGTTATAAGGGTCGTGCCGGTATCTTTGAGATTATTTCAATAGACGCGGCCATGCGCAGTTTAATTCATGATTGTGCCGGTGATCAGCTTTTAGAAAAACAAGCGCGGCAGTTTTCACGCAGTATTCAAGAAAGCGCCTTAGAAAAAGTCCTCAAGGGTGAAACCAGTTTGGATGAAGCGATACGCATCACTCAAAAGGACTAGTGATGCCGGTCTTTGAATATCAAGCACTCAATGCAGCCGGAAAAAAGTTAAAAGGTAATATAGAGGGCGATACCCTTAAATTAGCCAGGCAACAGCTAAAAACCCAAAAGCTCATACTGCTAGATATAGTAGAAGTCCATAAGAAAGAATCGGCCGCTCAAACGGGCTTCATATCACAACGCATCGGTATGCGTCAGCTCGCCCATATTACCCGCCAATTAGCCGCCTTGTTGGGTTCTGGCTTAGCTATAGATGAAGCGTTGGGTATTACGGCTAAACAACTCGAATCCGCTAAAGCTAAACGCATCTTATTAGGGGTCAGAAGTCGCATTATGGAAGGTCAAAGTTTAGCGCAAGCCTGCTCAGCTTTTCCGACTTCATTTCCAGCCCTCTATCGCGCCACCGTAGAGGCTGGCGAATCTTCGGGTAAATTAGATCAAGTATTACAGCGTTTAGCTGATTACATGGCCGATAAAGGTCAACTTCAAAGTAAATTGCAGATGGCCATGATTTATCCGGTTATGTTAACCTCAGTTTCTATCTTAGTGGTGATCGGTTTATTAGCCTATGTGGTACCCGAAATCACCAGTGTCTTCGATAAAATGGGCGGGGAGCTGCCTACGATTACGAAAGTATTAATCGCCTGCAGTGATTTTTTTAAGCATTACGGTTTAGGTTTAATCGCGGTCATGATCGGTTTGGGTGTTGCATTTAAAGCCATTTTACGTAAGCGTGGACCGCGCATGCGGTATCATCTTTTTTTATTAAATACGCCGTTTATTGCGCGTTTTTCAAAAGGTATGAATACCGCACAATTTACGCGCACCCTTGCTATATTAACCAACAGTGGTGTGGAATTATTACAAGCCCTGAGTATTGCGAGTCAAGTAGTCACCAATGATGCCATGAAAATCGCCATTGAAACGGCCTCCATTAAAGTGCGAGAAGGCCAGAGTCTGCATAAAGCCATGGAAACCAGTGGCTTATTCCCTTTAGTGACAGTGCATCTAGTAGCGAGTGGTGAGGCGAGCGGCCAACTCCCTAAAATGTTGGCGGCAGCAGCAGATGATCAAGAACGGGATATTCAAGCCCTAACGGAAATGACCTTGGGTCTATTCGAGCCTTTATTAATCCTATTCATGGGTTTAGTGGTATTAGCGATTGTCTTGGCGATATTACTGCCTATTTTTGAGATGAACCAACTGATTAAATAGCGTCAAGCCGTTAATCAATTTTTAATTTAAAGAGAGTTAGAGTGATGACTAATAATAAAAAACAACAAGGTTTTACCCTCATAGAGGTCATGATCGTAGTGGTTATCTTAGGTATTTTGGCATCTATTATCGTGCCGAAGATTATGGGCAGACCCGATGAAGCCAGAGCCACCCGAACCTTACAAGACATAAGAGCCATTACTGCGGCTTTGGATTTGTATCGCTTAGACAATTACAGTTATCCAACCACCGAACAAGGCTTAGAAGCCCTAGTGACCAAGCCGACTAATTTACCGCAAGGCACACATTGGAAGCAGGGTGGGTATCTGGATCAATTACCGGTTGATGCGTGGGGGCGACCTTATTATTATTTAAAACCCGGCGTTCATGGTGAGTTTGATTTGTATTCCTATGGCGCAGACGGTGTGGAAGGGGGTATAGATGCAGGCGCGGATATTACAAACTGGGTGCAAAAATAAAGGCTTTACTTTAATTGAACTGTTGATTGTTTTGGTGTTAATAGCAGTCATCACCGGTATGGCCCTGTTATCTATGGGCACCGCTGATCCGCGAGATCAACAAAAACTGGAAGCAGAAAGAGTTTTAAAGTTAATCGAATTAGCCAGTCAAGAGGCGATGGTGCGCAGTGAAGTGATTGGGGTTGAGTTCTTTCAACAGGGCTATCGGTTTGTCAGCATTAAAAAGCAAAAATGGCAGGTTGAAGCATCGGACATGGTTTTTAAGCCTAGGGAGCTTTCGCCGTTGATGAATTGGGGCTTATATAAAAATAAAAATCAAATAGCGTTGCCATTAAACCTTAGTGTGCCGCCTAATCCTCAGCTCATTATAAGCCCTGCTGGGGAGTTAGAGTTATTTGAGTTGAGTGTCGCGATGCAAAATAGCCCTAGTGTATTTTGGGTGGCCAATACGTCAGAGATGGGCTTAACCCTCAGGTCAGAAGAACGGCCCTGATGATTAAAACGCCGTTTAAAACACAGGGCTTTACCTTGTTAGAAGTGTTAATCGCTTTAGCCATATTGGCTATTTTAATGGCGAGTACCATTAAGATTACGGCTAATAACATTAGTAATTTAGTTTATTTAGAAAATAAAACCTTGGCCGCTATTATCGCCAGTAATCATGAGGTTGCCATGCGCTTAACTGCAGCAAAGCCAGAAAGCTTAGAGGGCTGGGATCAGATGGCAGGCAGGCGCTGGTATTGGACATTAAAGCGCCGTTTGTCTGGGATTGAAGGGGTTTTAAATTATCGTATAGA
This sequence comes from Methylococcaceae bacterium, assembly GCA_947454605.1. Taxonomy (GTDB): domain Bacteria; phylum Pseudomonadota; class Gammaproteobacteria; order Methylococcales; family Methylomonadaceae; genus Methylobacter_C. Next base: position 4,149 of record CANGLL010000019.1, read on the forward strand.
GGTGTTTTTAGAAGGTGATAAAGAACCTTTGGTTAGTTTAATCAGCACGATGATCCAGACCCCTTAACTTTTATGATTAATCTGTGTTTAATTAGACAGCGTAATAAACAGTCGGGCTTTACTTTAATAGAAATATTAATAGCCTTGGCCATCTTTACCATCATGTCCATGATGGCTTATGCGGGTTTGGCCGCTGTGTTAGATGCGCGGGCTAGTACCCTGCCGCGTGCAGAGCAATTAGCGCAATTACAAACGACCTTATATTTATTAAATGAGGACATTAATCAAGCGATTAATCGCCCCGTCCGAGACGAATTAGGATCTAATGAAGCGGCTTTGGGTCTGGGTAAGGGTAATGAGGTATTGGTGTTAACACGGATAGTCCCTGATTGGACGAGCGATAGTGTGACCCATAAGTTACAAAGAGTGAGTTATCGTTTAGAAGCAGGTGTTTTATATCGACGCGTGTATGACGTATTAGATAGAACCCAGAAAACGACTTATACCAGCAAGAAGCTACTCAAAACCTCAGTGTTCACACTCAAGCAATATAATAAAAAGTCCCAAAACTGGGAGCCGTTTAATGGCGGAGCTAATGCGGGTGCGCTGGATGTGAGTGTTAACTTAGAAAGCTTGGGTGTTATTCATCGATCATTTTTGTTGCACTCATGAGAATCAGCAGATTAAACAGGTCCTTTAAGCAAAAAGGCATTGCGCTTATTACGGTGATGTTAGTGTTGGCGGTGGTTGGTGTTGCTTTAATGTCGATGTCCAGTGAGCGGCAGATGGATACGCGTAGAACAGAAAATCAGTTGCGGGCCTTGCAAGCTTGGCAAGCGGTTTACCAGTTAGAAGCTCAAGCGGCGAGTGTATTACAAGCCGATGCCTTAGCGAATAAATATGATGCCTTAAGTGATAACTGGAATAAACCTTTAAAAGCAGAAGTAATGGCGCTGGGTGATTTAAAAGGGACACTAACGGATCTTCAGGGACGTATTAATCTGAATAACTTAATCGTTGATGATGCGGTAGATGCTGATACGGTAGCGCAATTAAAACGCTTATTTACGCAGTTAAAACTTAAGCCTAATTTGGTGGATGCGCTAGTGGATTGGGTCGATAAGGATATGGCGGTTACGGGTACGCAGGGTGCAGAAGATGATTATTACTCCAAATTAAAACCGCCCTATCGGAGTGCCAATAATTTGTTTGCCGATGTGAGTGAGTTATTAAAGGTGCGTGGCATAACAGCAGAAGTGTATAGCAAGATACAGCCTTATATTTATGTTGCGTCTGGTTATGCGTCGCTCAATATTAATACGGCTAGCGCAGAAGTGCTCAGAACATTGGCACCTGATATTAAAAAAAAAGAGGCAGAATCAATTTACAACGCCAGCGGTAAACCCTTTAAAGCAGTGGATGAGTTTTTAGCAGATGAAGCGATGAGTGGAATAAAAGTCAATAAAGATCATTTAACCGTGGTGAGTCAATACTTTTTGTTGTCAGGTCAAATTGCTATGGGAAAAAGCGACTTAATCTTTCAATCACAACTTATTCGCGATAACTTAGGTAAAGTTAGCGTCATTAAGCGTCTGCGTAGGAGTTAATAGCGTGTCAGCAATTATTATTAGATTAATAGATCTTCCCACTCTAACCCTGCAATGGTTGGGGGTAAATGACTTGGGCTTAAATGAAGTTCAGCAAGGCTCATTAACAGATTGTGCGCTCAGTATTGGCGATGAACGCGTCATTTTGTTATTGCCCGCTGCCGATGTATTATTGTTGGCACTCGATTTACCCATTAAAAGTAATCATCAGTTAAAAAAAGCCTTACCGTTTGCCTTAGAAGAGTGGTTGTCTGAAGATGTTGACACTTACCATACGGTTTGGCATCGCCACCCCCACTCCCCCGACTGTGTTTATGTCGCTGCCATTAACAAAGCAAAATTCAATAGCTTAATCATTGAGTTTTATGCGGCGGGATTACAACTTACAGGGGTGTATTCAGAAGTGCTGGGCTTGCCGTATCAAACAGACACGCTAACCGTGGCGATTGAAGGCCAAAAAGTGCTCTTAAGAACCCAAGAGTACTTAGGAGGAGGCTCAGATACAGATGTTTTGCCTTTTATACTCGAAAAATGCCTAGCCGAGAATCCTAAGACTTATCCCGTTTACCTAGAAAATGTGGCAATCGATTTATTACAGCCTGCGCCAGACACATTAACCGGAACGCTTAATTTATTAACGGAGGCGTATCAACAAAATACAAAAACACAGACTACATGGAAAAAGGGGTGGCCTGCAGTCATGATTTTTTTTATCACCTTGGTTTTACAGCAGGGATTTTTATTGCACAGTGTTTGGCAGAAAAGGGACGCTTCGGCCCAATTAGAAACGCAAACCCAAGCCCTATTTAAGCAAACGTTTCCAGAGATAAAACGCATCGTTAATATTAAAGCGCAAGCTGAACAGCAATTAATTGAAATTAGGAAACAAAGTGTTGAAAAAGGCAGCGCTTTTATGACTATTTTATATCAAACAGGTGAGGTATTTAGCGCTAATCCTGGGCTAGAAATTAAGAAACTAGATTTTATAAATAACGCACTGCTATTGCATTTTATGGCACCGAATGTGGCTGTAGTTGATGAGGTAAAGCAACAAATAGAAAGTGTGGGTCAGCTAACGGTAGCCATCATAGCGCTGGAATCAAAGCAAGACCTTGCGGAGGTGGATTTTGAAATTAAACAAAAGTGATTTAATAAAAACCCTGCAACGCTTTCAGGGGTTCTCCGCCAGAGAGCGGTACTTAAGTATAGTGACTGTAGCGCTAGCAGTATTATATGGGCTCTATGCCCTGTTTTATGCGCCACTGTTGGCAGATAAAATGCTTTTGGAGCAAAAAATACTCGCTCAGACCCAAGTTTATCAGTATTTACAAACCCTCAGTGCTGAGGTGTTAGCGTTGCGTAGTCAACAGCAAGTTGTTCCTGAAAGGTCAGTGACAGAATCTTTAATGGCGCTGGTGGAGGCGAGTAGTTTAGAGATGGAGATTAAATCGGCTATCAAAAGTATAGCAGCAGAAGGCGAAAATAAGGTGAACATCAGTTTGGATGATGTCGCATTTGATAACTTAATCGCCTGGATAATAAATCTAGAAGTCACTTACGGCATTACCGTAACGCAAATAAATACGGTTGCCCTTGCGCATAAAAAAGGAGACGTTAGTTGTCAGCTATCGCTGACTCGATAGGGGTAATATACCGTATTTGGTCAACAAATAATTGTGTAACCAGATATGGGTGTCTTTATCTTTAGTGTGCCTAGCGTTAAGATTTGACCTTAAGTTATCACGTAGCAAATGATCTGGCGATAACAAAAGCACCACATCTTCTAGTCGAACAAACTTATCAGGGTCCGCATTAAATTTATTAATGATTCTGTGTAATTGCAGAGGCTTAAAGTCTAAGTCTTCCAGAAATGGGCCCCTTAAACTTATAAATAAAGGTAATAAGTCAGAGCCAGCAGCATTAGAGCTATGCAGAGTACTTAATTGGGTGAGTAATATATTAATGGCGAGGCGGTAGAGTTTAGACTCCTTTACCAAAAGCCTATCCGCAATTTTGAGTACTTGCTCTCGATTAGCATCTTTAACGCGTATGGATACCAAGTTTTTTTTGGGGTTGGGCGTGTCTTCTTGAAACATAAAAAACTAAAAAATTAAAAAATACTTCTTTAAATAATAAAGAAATAAGGTTACACAATTATTACAGTGTTAGCGGGCCAATAAGCAGTGAGATGAGGGTATCCAAGATTTACGTTTTCAATACGGATGTAATACAATTTTTAAAAATGTCATAGTAATGTCATCAAGTTGTCTGAATATAATTGGGATAATACACGCGCTTTAATCAATTTAAAGTTTATTGAAGATCAATTATTATTTTTCAACCTTATCAGTGAGATTTTTAAATGAATAAGATTTTATTAGCAGCTGCAGTTTCTGCAGCTTTATTTACAGTTCAGGCAAATGCTGCAGTCGTGCCCCCAGGCTATACTTCAACTCAACTTCCAATCGATTCTGTAACTGGAAAACCTGATTTTTCTACTAAGGGTATACAGCACACTAGTGTTGTTCCATTAAGTAATATTTTATATACTGCTGGTTCTTCTGCAGCGGCTAAATTCTTTGAGGCTTCACTTTTACAACTTGCGAATCCAGGCACTGCAGTTTATAAGTACGCATCAAATACTACAGCTGATATATTGACTTATATTTTTCAAGCGTCGTCGACTTCTGGTTTAACTTCTAGTCAAACTTATGTTGTTCATTATAGAAATAGAGATGGGTCACTTTTAGCACCTTTATTAGCGGCTGCTACAACACCAGATAAAGCGACGGGTGTAACATTCAATAACCCAGTATTTATTGATAAAAATATTGCTACCGTTGGTTGCGTAACTAAAACAGCTACAACTTCAACTACAGTTGGCTTAATATTATGTACTGGAACTGTGGCTGATTCAACTGCCACTGCTTTAGTCGTAGCTCCTAAGACAGCTACAGGCACATCAACAGCGGTATCTTCTACATTAGGTCTTTCAGATGTGGATTCTGCACAGTTTGCAAGCCCTTTGAATGGTGCAAATGCGGCTAACCTATTGGCTGATCCGAAAAAAGGTGCGGCTACATTTGCATCAACTGCGATAGCGGCTCAGGTTTTTGGTGTGGCAGTTAACGTACGATTGCGTGATGCTATGCAAAGAGCAGAAATTGCGTCTCTTGTTTTACCTTCTTCTTGTACAGTGGGTGATGAGACAGAAGCGTGTATTCCAAATTTAACTTCAGAACAAATCACTTCAATTTTTGCTGACGGTCGTTTTAATGACTGGACTAACTTAAGCTATGCAAGTGGTTCAAACTTAGTGACTGCCAATGCGGGTCATGTACCTGGCAATACAGCGGTACATATTTGTTCTAGAACAGCAGGTTCAGGCACATTAGCAACGCTACAAGCTAAGTTTGAGAACGCACCTTGTACAAGTGCTAACGAAGCTAAACAAATGGCAAATAGTACAACTGCAGTGCCGCAACAAACAAATGTAGTTGGTACCGAACTAGCTAATGCGGCAACTAAAGTTTTCCACTCAAATGTGGGTTCAGGTGATGTTGATAAATGTTTGAATGCTCTTGATAATTCAACGACTAATGCTGTTAGTGGTATATACGATGGAACAACTGCAACTGGTACGACTATCGCTGCTAACGCGACAGCAGTTGGGTACACGGGTCTTACTGTGACCACTAGCACTAATGATGATTTCCGTTGGGCTGTAGGTATCTTAAATGCTAATCGAAATAATGATGGCAAAACAGGTGCATATCGTTTTGTTAAAATTGATGGCTATACTCCATCATTAGCAAACACTGCAAATGGTAAATACAGATTCTGGTCTGAATTATCATATATTTCAAAAACAGTGGCTGCAGCGACTCCAGTTAATTTATTGCCAGCTGTTTTAATAGCAAAAATGCAAGACCCAGCCATTATCGGTGCTTCTTCAACTAAAGTTAACTTAGTTAATTTAAATGGTTATAAGTCAGGTTACTTAGGTGTTGCGGGTACTGCTTTAAGTATAACTACAGCGTTTGACGATGCTCGTCCTGTAATGCCATTTACACATGCTAATAAAGATAATGCGATTGGCTCTGTAAACCATTGCCGTGCACCTGCTATCTTAACAGGCAATAAATATTTACCAGGTTTAAACTAAGTAGGAAACCTTAAAATCTACTTTAGATTTTAAGCTAAATAAAAAACCAGTCACCATCAGGTGGCTGGTTTTTTTTTGTATTGTCATAAATTTTTAACTTAAGGTATTTAGAATGGTTTGTAAGATGCCTTGTGTAAGGCAAAAATAATAATTTCTTCTTTAAATAGCATGCAATTAAAACCTCAAAAGCAATGTCACCTGCATAAATTATTAGTGGTGTGTGGGTACAGTCTCATTCTTGTTTTGCGTCCAGAACTGGGAAATACGCAAGAAGTTAATCAAGAATCCTCTGCAATGATTCAGCAAGAAACAGCGCAACCCAAAGCGGTTGCTTTTGATTTAATGGAATTACGCGTAAAAGGAAATACCAAATTAAATAAAAAAGAAATGGAACGTACCTTATATCCCTTTCTAGGTCCTAAAAAAACCTTAGAAAATGTCGATTTAGCAAGGACCGCGCTAGAAGAGCTTTATAAAACTCAAGGCTATCAAACAGTCTCTGTCGATATTCCAGAACAAGATGTCAAAAATGGCATTGTCTATTTACAAGTGGTTGAAGGTAAGATCTCGCACTTACAAGTCAAAGACTCGCGTTATTTTTCCATGGGTAAAATTAAAGCCAATGTGCCCGAGTTGGCCGAAGGTAATGTGCCGCATTTCCCCACGATGCAAAAGCAATTGGCCGCACTAGGAGCAGAAAGCCCTGATCGTAAAGTACAACCGGTCTTGCGTGCCGGTGATACCCCAGGCACTTTAGAGGTCGATTTAAAAGTAAAAGATGAGTTGCCTCTTCACGGTCGGGTGGAGCTCAATGGTCGTAATGCGCAAGGCACCGCTAGAATGCGCTTAGTCAATTCTCTTCATTATGACAATTTGTGGCAGGCCATGCACAGTGGCTCATTGATGTATCAAGTCGCACCCGAAGACAGTAATCAAGTGCAGGTATGGGCCGGTACTTACGCGATGCCTATCATGAATACCGATATGCGCTTGGCCTTGTATGGCGTTAATTCAAGCTCTAATATTGCTTATGCGGGTTCACAGGCTATTATTGGGGCAGGGAGTATTTTTGGTGCGCGTTTAGTGAAACCTTTCACCGCACTGAATAATTATTCACACAGCGCCACTTTTGGCGTGGATTATAAAGACTTTAAAGAATCAGTGAGCTTACAATCCACGACGGGTATTGAAACACCTATCACTTATTTGCCTTTTCTAACGCAATACAGTGGTAGTGTACGTAGAGAAAATTCATTTACCAGTTTTGATATAGGTGCCCATTTTTCAATACGCGATTTAGGTAATACTCAATCGCAATTTGAAAATAAGCGCTATAAAGCCAGTGCCAGCTATATCTATATCACGGGCGATTTAAGAGATCAGCATGACTTGCCGTATGGTATGGAATTAAAGAGCCATTTTAGTGGCCAGGTTGCCGATACGCCATTAATTAGTAATGAGCAATATTCCATGGGGGGGGCTCTAAATGTTAGAGGTTATTACGAAACCCAGGCTTTGGCAGATTCGGGCGCTTTTGGTTCATTTGAGCTCTATTCACCCAATTTAGGTCAGTTGGACGGTGAATATTTGAATAATTTTAAATTATTCACTTTCATTGACGCGGCTGCCGGCTGGATTCAGAGTCCTTTGCCTGGCCAACAAAGTAATTATCAACTTGCAGGCAGTGGAGCGGGGTTCAATTTCCATATTAAAAAATATTTATTGGCGGCTCTGGATGTGGGTTTGCCGTTAATGACGTTGGGGTCTGTGAAAACGGGTGATCCACGTATCGATTTTAATGTAGCAACAGAGTTCTAGGGCGAGCGTTTAGGTTGTTATTCATTCATTTAGTTTTAGGTAGTCAACATGGTTAACTCACAATACAAAAAAAACGCAAGGTTTTCTGAAGATTTCATTAAACTTAAACCTCTGGTGGCGGCGGTTAGATGGGTGATTGCGAGTGGTCTTTTGGTTGGATCTGGCTTGACGCAAGTGAGTGCTAATACCGCAACCGTGGGCCCGGCACAATTACCTATTCCTGTGATTCCGGGTTTTTCGGTGAATACCAGCGGTGACTATATGATACCGGACACGAGTATTGCCTATACGATCACTGATGGTAATGTTGCGGCCCATGGTAATGCAGATATGACCATTGATACGGTCGCTCAAAAAGAAACCATTAATCAAAAGACAGATAAAGCGGTTATTGATTGGAAAAGCTTCAATATCGCTAAAGGCTGGACCGTTCAATTTAAACAGCCTACTAGTAGTTCTACCGCCCTTAATAATATCCATGATGCCAATGCCACTCAAATATTAGGGGCTTTAACCGCTAATGGCCAGGTGTATTTAGTCAACAATAATGGTTTTGTATTTAGTAAAGGTTCTACAGTTGATGCCAATACTTTAGTGGCTTCTGCTTTAAATATTTCTGATGCCAATTTTAATGCCGGCATCATCCGCGCTTTTGATAATAATCCCGGTCATCCAACGGCGGCTTTAAGTGGCGGTGCAGCCACGAATGCGTCAATTGATGTGCAAGCGGGTGCCAATATTAAAGTCGGTAAAAGCGGTAATGTCATTTTAGCAGCGCCAACGGTCAATAACTCAGGTTCTATATCTGCAGATCAACAAGGCCAGATTTTATTAGTCGGCAGTCAAGATAATGTTTATCTTCAACCGGCATCAAATACCAGTCCATTTGCAGGTTTGTTAGTAGAAGTCGGTACTGGTGGCACGGTTAATAATAATGTAGGCGGAAATATTGCCGTGCGCGAGGGTAATATAACCTTAGCCGGTTTTGCCGTTAATCAATCCGGTCGTTTAAGTGCAACGACTTCAGTAGATGTCAATGGTTCAATAAGATTGTTAGCCAGAGAGAATGTGAATCCTGCCTCTACTGTGTTATCCGCTACCCAAACGGTACGTAATGCGGGCATGCCGAATGAAGAGGACGCAACAGTCACTTTTGGTTCGGGGAGTTCAACCACTATTTTGGCAGATGCTAATGGGGGGAGTGCGATTAATGAGCAAGCCCAAAAACAATCTTATGTTGAAGTCAGTGCCGATAAGATTGATATGCAGTCTGGTTCATCCATTGTGGCCACAGCCGGTGCGGTTAATATGCTAGCGACTGACAATTTAATAGATCCACTGGCTGGGACTGCTGGGCGTATTGATCTTGAAAAGGGTTCGGTTATCGATGTCTCGGGCACTAAAAATGTCAGTGTGGCCATGGAGAGAAATGTGGTGGACGTTTCTGTGCAGAGCTTTAATTTACGAAATGCACCTTATCAACGTGGAGGCGTTTTACAAGGTCAGACTATTAAGGTGGATATCCGAAATCTACCCAGTATATTTGATGCAAGCAGTGCGTTGTCCTCCATTAAACACAGTATTAATGAGCGCTTAGGTACTGGGGGCACGATTAATCTAGTGTCCAGTGGTGATGTAGTCGTTAATAAGGGTGCGGTGTTAAATATCTCGGGGGGTTCTGTTGCCTATCAGGGTGGCTATATTAATACGACCCAACTTATTGATGCGGTGACGGGTAAGTTAGTCGATATCAGTGTGGCGGATCCTAATCGCCAATATTCGGGTATTTATGGGGTTTACACTGAAAAACACACTAAATGGGGTGTTACGGATTCTTGGAATCTATTGACTTCAGTTCATGGCGGACATTACGAAGCCGGTTATATAGAAGGCAAGGATGCGGGTACTCTAAATATTCAGAGTCCTGTGACAGCATGGGATGGTCAATTAATTGCCGGTACAGTCACTAGTCCCTATCAGCGTAGTAATTCGGCTTCTGGCGGCAGTTTTACGCTTAATCAAAATGATAATGGTGGCGCTACTAATCTTGCGGGTGTGTTTTTATCCGCTCAGGATATTAATTTTCAAAGTGCTCCACTGGTATCCCAGGCCATTGGTATCAATGACATTATAGATAACACGGCGCCTATCACTTTAACAACAGACTTTGTTAATCACTCGGGTATCAATAATTTAGTATTAAAAACCGCAGGCACAGTGAGCGTTTTACAAGATGCTAAATTATCACTCCCCATGCTCAGTAAGTTCTCCGTTGATGCGCCTGTCATTAATGTATTAGGATCAATTTATACACCAGGGGGAACCATAGGCCTTAATGCCGTTGCTGGGCAAATTAATTTAGGTAGCCATTCGGAGTTGAATGTATCGGGTCGATGGGTTAATGATTTTAAAGAGGGTATTACTCTGCCACTTGCTATCAATGCAGGCAAGGTAAATTTAGGTAAGATTTCACTCGACGGTATTTATACAACCTCCCAAATAACGCTTGATCAGGGCGCACTTATTAAAGCAGATGGCGGAGCTCAATTGAATCTTGCTGGCAATCGTGTCACCGCAGGTAAGGCGGGTTCTATCACATTAAACGCGGTTAATATTTTATTTAATGGTCCTACCGAAGAAAAAAATGCTCTTTCAGCAATGGGTTTAACTAAAGGTGGAAGTTTAAATTTAACCACTCACCAGATTAATATTGGTGGAAATGATCCTGTCGATCTTAATTTAGCAGTCACGAATGGCGCGTTAGATCTTGTGGCCAATGCCGGTTTTAACAGTATTAGTTTATCTACCATTCCTACTTTTGGTGCAGATATTACGGTGAATACTAATACTAATTGGACTTTTAGTGCCAAAAATAGTGTATTAGATTCTACTTTTAGAGATCAAGCAGGTGCGTCTTCACTGGCAGGTTTTAGCCAATTGTCCACCTTACCCGAAAATATGAGAGCGCCCGTCAGTTTAACGTTGAATGGAAATACCGGCGTTACTTTACAAACAGGTAGTCAAATTCATGTGGATAAAGGCTCAACAGTGACCCTTACTGATAGTCAAGCAGGGGGCGGGATTTATATTAATGGATTAATTGAGGCTTTAGGCGGAACTATTAATCTTAATTTAAATTCATTTTCTGGGGATATTTACAATTCCGCTCTTGCAATATGGATAGATTCACTGGGTAGTTTGAACGCTCAAGGGACAACATTACTTAATCCAGTTGATGCGTTGGGCCGGCAAACCGGTAGTGTATTGAATGGTGGTAGTATTAATATTAATGCTGATCGAGGCAGTGTAGTGCTTGCTCAAGGCGCTAGTATAAATGTGAATGGCACTCATGCCAGTTTGAATGTTCCTACTACGAATTCTTTGGAAAAGAGTCAACAAATCGTAGGTTCAAATGGAGGGAGTATCAATATTAGAGCCGCAGAAACTATTATTCTTGATGGTAGTATCAGTGCTCAAAAAGGCTCACAAACTAATAGTGGCGGTAGTCTAAATTTAACTTTGGATGATAGCTACGGCCTTTATGATGTACCTCCATCCTACAATTTGCATATTGACCTGCAACAGCAGTTTACGCCAATTCTAACAACGGAAGTGTTTGGTGATAGCCTAGATGTTTATACTGGGCAAGCGGTTATCAGTGCAGATACTATTAAAGCAGCAGGCATTGATAACTTAAGTTTAAATCTACCTTACCGTCCTCAATTGGCTCAAGCGCCGGGTGAGATACGCTTGATAGATGGTGTGAATCTGACTACCGGTTCAAGCGTTATATTCGATGCACAGCATGTTAGTTGGGTTAATAATAATGGGGGTCTATCGGATGCCACGATTAATACGGGTTATCTAAAAATAGGTTCCTCTACCTTAGATATCACTGATCCTAATGATACACCGACTTCAGATATCGGTACCTTAACGGCCAATGCTAATTTTATCGACCTACAGGGATCTTTGGTACTGAATGGCTTTAGTACGGTTTCTTTAAATAGTCAACATGATATGAGGACTATTGGGGGGAATATAGATCCTACCACTAAAATATATAGTGGCAGTTTAACGACAGCGGGTGATCTTAATTTACAAGCAAGTCAATTATATCCTTCAACATTAACCCAATTTACCTTTAATGCGGGTGGTCAAATTAATATATCAGGACATAACACTGATCATACGCCCTTATCTGCTGCTGGCAGTTTAACCTTCAATGGGACGATTATTAATCAAGCGGGTGTGGTTAAAGCCCCTTTGGGCAGTATCAATTTTAATGCAACAGATAGTTTGTATTTGAATGCGGGAAGTGTGACATCGGTCTCTGCAGAGGGATTGATAATGCCTTTTGGTAGTGTTGTAAATAATGTATGGCTTTATCCTTTTGAGGGGGGTAATAATATAGTATTTAACATGGCACCAGATCATAATAGTTTAGGTAAGAAGTATGTGTCATTTAATGCCCCCAATGTGCAGTTTAATGTGATTGATGATCCGAATAATCCAGGGACTTTTATACCTAATCCGGATCCAAAAACACCCAGTATAGTCAATGTTGCTGGTGGGGGGGATTTGACAGCGGCTACGTTCCAACCGGGTCCCGGTGGAGACTATAATTACTTGATGCCGGGGAGTCCTAATTACAATGGGGGCTTTGCGATTATTCCTTCATTCGGTAATAGCTTATCAGCGTATGATCCTTATTTGACGAGTTTATTTGCTGGATCTGCAAATTTTATAAATGACCCAAGAACTCAGGTCTATTTAAGTGGTAACGCTAATTTAGCCGCTGGATTTTATACAGAATTGCCGTCTTATTATGCTTTATTGCCGGGTGCTTATTTGGTAACCCCACAAAATAACAGTCTAGGCCAATCAGTAACTACATTCACCACAAACGGTCTGCCTATTGTTTCAGGTTATCAAACTCTATCGGGAACCAATATTCAACCTGCACTGAATACAGGTTATTTGCTTGAGACAAGTGCGCAAGTACAAAAAAATTCTCAGTACCTGAATTATTCGGCTAATCAGTTTTTCGCTAATCAATCGGCTGCTAATCATGTGAGCGTGCCTTTATTGCCTATAGATAGTGGACAAATATCGATTAACGCTTCTACACAGTTAGTGCTTGATGGTCTATTTAAAGTGGCTGCGCCTAATGGGGGGCGAGGTGCGAAAATGGATATTTCATCTCAATATATCGACGTGGTGGATGTGGTTGATCCAACTAATCCATCGATATTAGGGCTACAAATTTCGGCGCAAGCATTAAATAACTTGCATGTTGACAGTCTCTTATTAGGCGGTAATCGTACTTACGATAATGTTACAGGCGTTACGAATATTGCAGTAACTGCAGATACAGTGACTTTTGATACACCGACGCAGACGGATGTTAATGGCAACTTGATTCCCATGAATATTCAGGCCTTGGATTTAATGGCTGTGGGTAATACCAGTGTTAATGTGCAGTCAGGTGTCACTATTAATGCATCAGGCCATGTGAATACCGGTGATTCTATTATTAATATAGCAGGTGATAGTGCTATCTTAAGAGTCTCTGCGGATAAGCAAATCCAATTTAACAGAGTTTATGATCCTGCCATTTATACACCTGACATGATAGGACTGGCCGGAGATTTATTGATTGATGCGGGTGCTACGCTGAGTGCATCGCAATCCATGTTGTTGGGTGCAAGTTATTCAACGATACTAAATGGCAATATCAGTATGTTAGGTGGTTCGATTAATATGGCAGCTAATATGATTAATGTCGGTGATGTTGCCTTGTTAGCGCCAACCTCTTTGAACTTAACGAATGATAATCTAACTAGTTTAGTTGGTAATGATCTTGTCTTAACCAGCTTAAGCGCTATCAATTTCTATGGTGATGTAGGGCAAGTTGATGCGAATGGAAATTTGCAACCTATCCAGTTTAATCATTTAACGTTAGACGCTACTTCATTATCAGGTTATGCGGGTGCCTTTTTAGGTAGCAATACGGGCAGTAATATTGCTGGGTTAAAAGCCAATACCATGGATATACAAAATAGCAGTGGTAATAGTGCGATAACAGCAGGAACCGGTACAGGTATATTAAATTTACAAGCGAATCAGTTTAATGTGGGTAAAGGTAATGTGTCAGTAGATGGCTTTAATACGATCAATATAACGGCAGATAAGCAATTTACCGCAGCGGGTAACAGTGTCGTGACACTGGCTTCCGATCTTAACATAACAGCGGGTCTCGTTGCTGCAAGTGGGGGTCATAGTTTGTCCTTAGATGCAACGGGTCATAATGTGACTGTAAGGGGTAATGGCAGTACTTCACTTTCTTCAAAAGAATTGGGGGGTAGTATCGCGGTTGCAGCGAATAGTATTAACCTACAGGGTGCAAACTTTCAATTGCCTTCAGGTACTTTAAAGTTATATGCGCAAACTGGCGATATAAAAATGGCCAGTGATCTGAATAATATAGGCACAAATATCAATCTTGCCGGTCAGTCGGTTAAATTTGCAGATCTTATTGCTTATACCCCGGGTGGTACTTTTAGTGCTATTGCCGATAATGGCAGTGTTTCTTTAGCGACAGGTTCCAGTTTAGATATCAGTTCTGGCGGTGGTAAGGCATCGGGTGGAAATCTTATTTTAAAAGCGCCTAATCAACCGTATCAAACAGTTGAATTAATTGCGGGTAGTCTTAAAGCCACCGGTGCGAGTGCTAGCATTGATGTGGGTGGATTTATACCTACACAGTTTGATAGTTTAATGAATAAATTGATGGTGGCGGGTGTTAATCAGTCAATTTATGTGCGTAGTCGGGGCACTGACATCGTGCAAAATAGTGGTAATACCATCAATGCAAAGACCATTAGTCTGGTTTCTGATGCGGGCAGTATTGATATTTCAGGCACTTTAAGTACGGATAATAAATTAGATAAAGCCGGTAATATTAGTTTGTTCGCGGGCAATAATATCACCTTAGAAAGCGGTAGTTTATTGTCAGCAAAAGGCAAAATAGGGGGTAATGTTCTATTATCTGCGTTGGGCACGGCTAAGGTTGCTGGGGGTACCATTAGGGTATTGTCAGGGTCAACTATCGATGTAACAGGGACTTCAAGTGCTGTGGGAACAAACAGCACAAGTGGTAATGTCACTTTAGAAGCCATGCGTAATGTGGATCCGATTTCAGGCCTTTCAGGCATTAATATTCAGCCCGTTGTTGGAACGGTATCAGGTGCTAAGAATATTTATGCAGTTGGATTCCAAAAATACGATGCGAGTCAATTAAACCCTGCTAACGCTGACATAACAGTTATCGTCGCTGATTTATCTAGCACTATCCCAGTAGATATTGCTAATTATTTGCTTAATTCTAGTTCTGTGACTGCACTGATTTCGATAACTGATACAGATGCCTTATCACTTATTATTTCGCAAGATATTAGTAACTATTTTGCTAATGCACTAACTCTTTCGCCTAGTGATATTGCGGGGTTATCAAGTATCATAAATACAGATGTTACTAATTATATGACTTCTATTTCTGTTTCATTGTCACCTGATGATTTACTTAATTTAACCAGTGCAATTGCAACAGAAATTAATATAACATTAGCAGGATCTACCTACAGTACAGATATTAATAGCTTATCGAGCACCATTAATGCCGATATTAACACCTATATGGCTAATGCTACGACTATGGCGTCAACTTTAGGTTCAGGTATCATCCTACGCCCAGGTGTGGAGATTGATAACGCAGGTTTAGCCGCTGATGGCACTGGTGCAATGACCTTAGTGACCGCTTGGGATTTTTCTGCTTTAAGTACAGGTACAGATCCTTCAATAACTTCCGTGACCGGCCCAATTGTCGGAGATTTAATCGTCCGTGCTGCAGGTGCTTTGAATATTAACGCTCCATTAACAGATGGTTATTTAAATAATGGGGTGAACCTCATGAATACGGATTCTTGGTCGTTCCAATTAGTATCAGGTGCGGATTTAAGCAGTGCAGATACTATGGCGACTAACAGTGTGACGGCCGTAGAAAAAATAGACGCAATTAACTTCGCAAATAATAATGGGCTTGATCCTTTACTTTATCCTGCAACCATTAAAGATATAACCATTGGTTCAGGTGCTAGCGTTCATACCGGTACCGGTGATGTAAAGCTGGCGTCAGGTGGAAATTTTGTTTTATTTGATCAAACAGCG
Source organism: Methylococcaceae bacterium (assembly GCA_947454605.1). Classification (GTDB taxonomy): domain Bacteria; phylum Pseudomonadota; class Gammaproteobacteria; order Methylococcales; family Methylomonadaceae; genus Methylobacter_C. The sequence goes on from CANGLL010000019.1 coordinate 19,968, forward strand.
ACTGTTTATACCGGGGGGAAAGCAACACTATCTAATCCACAAGGGACTCTAGATAATACTCAGTCCGGGACAGGCTCTTTGTCAGGTATTACCCTGGGCAATATCATTGCTGGTGACTATCCCATTGACGGTGGAGAGTTGATCATTCAGTCCGCAGAAAATATTACGGGGGCGGTCAGTAATCAATTTATTCGAGGGCAGACTGGACAAACATGGTTGGGTGTGCAAGGTCACCCTTTAGATCCCAATAAAAACTTAGATTTACTAACAGCATGGTCTATTAATGCCAGCAAATTTCAACAAAATGTAGGTTCATTTGGAGGGGGGGCTGTTAATATTTCTGCTCAGGGAAATATTAATGATTTATCAGTCATGATGCCGACTAGCGGTAAACAATTAGGTACTGATTATAGTAATAGTAAATTAGATGTGCAGGGCGGCGGCTTAATGACTGTAGTCGCTGGTGGAGATATTTCGGGTGGTGCTTATTATTTGGGTCAGGGTGTGGCTAATTTGTCGGCGGGTGGTCAAATAAACGGCAGTAAACTGGATCCTTATGCGACAGATTATTTTGGTAATTTCGTTAATGCTAATGCCTTTATCTCTGGTCCTCAATTTGTCATGGGGGGGGGCCAAAGTAACGGACTGTCGGGAAATACCCAGTTAAATTTGAGTGCTAATCAAGGTGTTCAAATTACAGGCGTATCCGATGTGATGGTGTTGCAAAATCTATCTGTTGGCGCGCAATTTTTTAGTTATACCGATGCAAGTAAATTATCAATCAGTTCATTGGGTGGAGATATCAATCTAAATTCTGATACCACTGTAATCGCTAATTTAATTGGCATTGATGGAAATATTGGCAGTGGAGAGAAATGGTTGGCCCATGTGTATCCTGCCTCTTTAGATGCGATTGCCTACAATGGCAGTGTGGTATTAAATAGTGACATTATCTTATATCCTTCAGCTCTAGGAAATGTGAATGTTTTAGCTAAGCAAGGAATAAACTCAAGTACATTTATAGATGCTGATGGTAATTTAACACAAGGTTTGTTTAGTATTACTATGTCAGATGCAAATACAGCCTTAATTGCAAATGCTTACCATACTATTGGGACTACCTTTGATCCCACCTACGCGATGTTTAACACGGTTGTTATGGATGCCCCAGGCCCTCAGTCTCCTTTTGCACATGCCAATAAACCCTTGCATTTAGGCGATAGTACCTTTGCTAGATTTGTAGCTCAAAGTGGCGATATATCGTCAGTTCTAATTAATATGCCTAAGCAAACTATTATTCAAGCGGGTAATGACGTTATTAATAGTCCCATTTTAATACAGCAAAACAATGTGAATGATGCGTCTTTAATATCAGCGACAAATGATATTAAATTTACTACGGTTGTGGACTTAAATGGTACACCAACAGGTAATTTAAATACTTATCGTATTCAAGTATCTGGACCTGGAAATGTATTAGTTGAGGCGGGAAAGAATCTGGATTTAGGTGTTTCAGTGGGTTTAACGACGGTAGGTAATATTTTCAATTCAGCATTAGCTGTATCAGGTGCAAATTTAAATATTTTAGTGGGTACAAATAGCAATATACCTGCTTATTCTGCCTTTATAGATAAATATCTGGTGGCTAATCCTTTGTATGTAAATCAATATATACAAGTACAATCGATAATTACCGGTTTTATGAAACAACAACCAGGCTATAGCTATACCAATGATGCACAAGCTATGCTCGATTTTGCTAAGTTAACACCAGAACAAACCTTATCGATTCAACCTCAGTTAATCGCTAATTTATCTCCAGTATTTTACAATGAATTAAAATTGGCGGGTACGGCTTCCGCTTCTGATAAAGCTAAAGGTAATGCGGGTGGTTATGCAGCTATAGATACCTTATTTCCAGTCAATCCATCTCAGCCATGGCAAGGTGATTTAGCCATGCCGTTTAGTAAAATACAAACAGTGAGTGGAGGAGATATCAATTTATTTGCGCCGGGAGGGCAAGTGGACGCCGGTCTTGCGGTTGCCCCGAGTGGTCTAAAATCACCGGATCAATTGGGTATTGTGGCGCAAACTCAGGGGGCTATCAATGCATTTGTTAAAAATAATTTCACGGTTAATACGTCGCGAGTATTTACTTTGGGTGGCGGCGATATTGAGATATGGTCTTCTGAAGCTGATATTGATGCCGGTAAGGGGGCTAAGTCTGCTTTAGCCGTCACTGTTGATCCACCATACTTTGATGTAGTGACCAATCAATTGGTGATTCCAGCGCCAAAAATTACCACCGGTAGCGGTATTAGAACGGCGGCAGCGCCAGGTCAGTTAGCCGGTAACGTGTTCTTGTTTGCACCTAAGGGTATTGTAAATGCAGGTGAGGCAGGTATCGCCGGTAATAACGTGACGATTTCTGCAACCGCGGTTATGGGCGGTAACAACATTCAAGTGGGCGGGGTATCTACCGGTGTGCCACAAGCTTCATCTGGCAGTTTGGCGGCGGGTTTAACGGGTGCGAGTAACTTAACGGCTAACGTGACACAAGTAGCTCAGGCCTCGGCTGAAATGGATGAAAAGTCTAAGTCTAACAATGCGAATAACACCTTAGGGATGTTGAGTGTTGAGTTATTAGGCTTTGGAGAATAGCAAGTCATAATAATGTAATGTTAATTTGTAATAATTATTAGATAGTTTTTTACCTGATACTTTTGATGAGAGTAATAATGAAACGGTTTGGCTTTATAGTAGTACTTTTAATGTTGTTGCCCGGAATAGCGTCTGCATGGTGGAATGATGAATGGGGCTATAAGAAAAAAATTACATTAGATTCACAAAAGTTGAAGCAAGACGGTGTCACAATTCCGCCCACTGCTTATGCCTTAGTTAGGTTGCACACCGGTAACTTTGGTTTTTTTGCAGATTTAGCCGAAAAGGGCAAAGATATTCGTGTCTTAGCTGCAGATGAGAAAACACCTTTAAAGTTTTATATCGAAAAATTAGATCCTGTCAATGAGATGGCATTGGTCTGGGTGAAATTACCTGCAGATTTAGCAACAGCAGAAGAGCCGGCTTTTTGGATATATTACGGTAATGCTAAGGCCGTAGATGCGCAAGAAGGGCCTAGTTCATTTGATGTAAACCAAGTGTTAGAT
>CANGLL010000020.1 GCA_947454605.1 Methylococcaceae bacterium
AATACCTTTAGTTATATGATCGGAGTCCTATTTATTTTAAAGAATACTCGTTCCCGGCATAAGATCTACTCTAACCTTATCTCCTTCTTTAACACCCTGACAAGTTACTGGCAAAACGATATAACAGTTGGCATGACTCATGGACTTCAAAATATGAGAGCCTTGCTTACCTGCCGAGCTTACAAAAAACACCCCGTGACTATCTTGCGTCAATATACCACGCATATACTCTTGACGGCCTGCAGATTTTTTAAGATCCGACAAACAAATCGCCGTAATTTGTAGCTTTTTTTCTATCGTTAATCCGGCTAACTTTTTAAGCGCCGATGCAACAAGATACTGAAATGTAACCACAACAGCCACTGGATTACCCGGTAAACCAAAGAAATGACAGTTGCCTATTTTTCCAAAGGCTAAAGGCTTACCAGGCTTAATAGCAAGCTTCCAAAAATTAACGTTGCCACAACGCGTTAAAATATCCTTAACATAATCCGCATCCCCTACAGAAGCTCCGCCCGTACTGATAATGACATCATATTTTTCAGCTGCTTTTATAAAATTTTCTTCCAAAATATCAGGATCATCGGGCAACAGGCCCATATCAGTCACATCGTAAAGTGGGTCAGTTAATAAGCCAGTTAATGTATATCGATTACTATCGTAGATTTGGCCTGACGATAGAGCTTGACCCAGTGTTTGCAATTCATCTCCGGTTGAAAAAAACGCCACTTTAACTTTTCGTTTAACAACTATTTTTTCAATTCCGACAGAGGCTAATAGGCCTAAATCCATTGCACTTAGCACTTTATTAGAATCTAACACCACTGAACCTAAGGCGATATCTTCACCCATTTTTCTAATGTTCTGATAGGGTTGGGTAGTTTCAGGAAATTGAATTGATTCATGATTAACGCTTACATGCTCTTGCATGATGACCGAATCTAGAGCCTCTGGAACAACAGCGCCCGTAAAAATGCGCACACATTGTCCAGCGAGCAATTCAGCCGTATAAGGACGCCCTGCCCATGCGGTTCCAGCGAGTGTTAATACAAAAGCATTCTCCGTATTAATATCTCTACTATTGAAAGCATAACCATCCATGGCCGAGTTTCTCTCAGGAGGGCTAGAAATACTTGCAAGAACATCTTTAGCTAAGACTCGTCCCAATCCTAATCTTAACTCGATAACTTCACACTCTTTAACAGCTTCCACTGCAGTCATTATCTTATCTATAGCCTCTTCAACTAAAAGCAAGGGTTTCGATTCTTGGCTACAAAAATCAATCATAAGCGTTCCAAAAATTTTTTAATAATGAAATCAACAACGGATTGCGGTTGATTAATATCAAGTTGTGTTAAATGGGCAGGAAGGTTTAGCGCTTCATCCGTCACCACTGCAATAATATTGGGGTCATTTATATAGAGCAAAGATTCTTTGAGTGTGGCTCGATGTAATTCAATCTTTGGAAAACACTCAGACTTAAATCCTTCCACTAAAATTAAATCCACTTTCGATCGATCGAAAAACTTTAATTCCTCAAATAAACGCGGTTCTATTACCTCTGAGAATTCAGTAATCATTATTCTACGTTGGGATGTACACAACATGACGGGCGAACCTCCAGCTTCTCGTAATCGATAACTATCTTTACCTGGCTGATCAATTTGAACATTGTGATGACTATTTTTAATTAAACCGACACGTATTCCCCGCGCCTTTATAAGTGGAATTAATTGTTCTAATAAAGTAGTTTTTCCTGTTCCACTAGCCGCAGCAAATCCTAACAAAGGTAAGTGAGTCTCTTGCATGGTCATTAAATAATTGAACTGTTATCGATCAACTGCGTATTCTAAGGTATTATTGCTCGATGGGCATTAATGTTGGGGAAAACAATGATTCGAATTTTTCTATTTGTAATACTAGCAATCATTATTTACTTTTACTTTAATAACTTTCGTAAAAAACACCCCGAACTCATCGCAAAACATATTCGAAGCGGGTTTCTGTTTACAATTACTGCTGTTTTTATTTTTTTAGGCGTGTCGGGGCGATTAAACAGCTTATTTGCCTTAATCGGTGTCTTGATAGCCTTTTTATTACGAGTATTACCCGTATTATTCAATTATGCTCCCACTCTGCATAACCTTTGGCAGCGTTTTACCAAAGGACACTCAAAATCATCAGCAGACCCCAAAAACATCATGTCTGCAGAAGAGGCACTTGAAGTTCTTGGATTAAAAGCCAATGCATCTGAAGAAGAAATTATTGCTGCCCATCGTAAATTGATCCAAAAGATCCATCCTGACAGAGGAGGCTCTGATTATTTAGCGTCGAAAATCAATTTAGCAAAAAAAGTTTTATTGAATAAATAAAGCCGATTATCGTCACAAACTCCCTTACAGCTCAATTTGTAACTTATTTATAATTAAAATCATCACAAAACATTCCTCCCTAAGAAATTAAGTGTATCTTTAATTAAAAATAGAGTGTTACAGTAAGACAACTGTAGAAGCTTAATTATATGTTTTTACGATTATTTTTAATCAATAAAACTAATTCACATATTTCTACTGGAATCTTAAAATGAATGAAGTATTAATTAAGCAATCACAAATTGATCACTTATCTCTGGTGATTAAAAAGATCCCCAATAATAATTTCAAATCTTCCTTAAGAGTTTCGCAACAGAAACACAACGGCTTACCACCCAGAAACATCAAAGAAATGAGCGCTACCTCTATTTATTTAAAAGAGATATTTCGCCCAACATTACTCACCGCACTAGAAGAAAAAAACTATGCCCTGCTCAATCTAAAGGGTGATCAAGCAGCTCGAACAATATTAATAGAACGTAATGTAAGATTTGTCGTAAAAATCGCTCACCTTTATACAAATAGGGGCTTATCTTTTTTAGATCTTGTTCAAGAAGGTAACATCGGATTAATACAAGCCGTTGATAAGTTTAATCCCGAGATGGGCAACAGGTTGACTACCTATGCCATGTATTGGATAAAACAGGCTATTGATTTAGCCATTATGAATCAAGGTAATACGATACGAATTCCGACTCCGGTTTTAAAAGAAATAAGAAGGTATCAAAAAGCTAGAAATGAATTTATAAGAAATTTATCTTATACGCCAAGCCTCAAAGAAACAGCGGATTACATGGGCTTAACATTAGAAAAAATTGAAAAAGTAGTGTTTACCATGCAAGGAATTTCTTCTTACTCAACAGAAGGGACTAGCAATATAGATATTGAAGCTGTTTCAGATCATAAAAGATTAGAACCCTCTTTACAGATACAAAAAAGCATCATGCAAGTCAATGTAAATCAATGCGTTTTAAAACTACCCAAAAAATATCAGTACGTTATCTGTAGACGCTTTGGGCTATGTGGCTACGATATAGAAACGCTTGAGCAAATAGCCGCTGATTTACACTTTAGTATAGAACACATTAGACAGGTTCAGTGTGTTGCCATTTCTAAATTGAAACTCATTTTCAAAAACAACAACCTCACTTCTCAAGCATTACTTGATTACTAACATTAGCTTGTAATGGCCAATCTCTATAATTGAAAACTTGACCATTTTCTCTTACCGTTGCACAAGCCGCTAAATTTAAGTCTGCATAGACCCATTGCACAGCATTGAACTCACCTATTGATAAGATACCATTATCAGGAAAACCCTTATCAACTGGGGTATAAACAGCGCCAGCGCCCACATTAATATCAACGGCTTCTGACCAAGGCGCCAAACCTACCAAAGAAGATTGCACTACATAACATTGATTCTCTAGTGCTCTTGCTTGACAACCAATTTTTACTCGATGATATCCAGCCACCGTGTCAGTGCAACTGGGCACCAAGATCAAAGTACATCCCGCTTCTACTTGTTTTCTGGCCAGTAAAGGAAACTCACTGTCATAACAAATATTAATAGCAATTTTCCCATACTCCGTAGAGAAGACCTTTAAATCTTTACCGGCTGTGATTAACCATTGTTCATTTTCAAAGCGCGTCATCATCAATTTGTCTTGATAATCAATCTGCCCTGCTGCGTTAAATAGATAAGCGCGATTCACATAAACACCCGTCCCTACAAAAACAGGAAAGGTACCCGCTTGAATCAAACGTTGATGCTTAACGGCTAGATTTTTGAATAACGCGATAAAATCATCATGTAACGACTGTAACGCATCTAATTGATTGCTTAATGATGAATAAATATCTTGTGCGAACAAAGAAGCCAACTCCATGCTGAAATATTCTGGAAACAACAGAATCTTTGCATCTTGTGCCGCAGCGTCTAACACCCATTGCGTCACTTTTTGTTCATAGGCGGCCCAGTTTTCTAAAAAACTAATATCATATTGGGCGGCAGCAATTTTAACGGTCATGTTTTAGCCAAAAAGTCATAGGTTTCGAAGTTTCTTCAGTATCATCTAAATCTTTCCAAATATAGGCCGATTTAAGTTCTGGGTGTTTAAAGTATCCCCGTTTGTTCCAGAACTGATCTAAAGGCACATAATCTTTAGGACGACGCGGATGATCTACCGGTCTTTCTACGCAACAAAAAGTAATGTGCTTAAATCCACCTAAATATTCAGCATGTGCTTCACGTTGCTCAAAGAACTTAACCCCTAAACCTAAACCACGATAATTCTTATTTAATACTGATTCACTGCAATAAAACACTTCATCAAGGTCATAGCCATTTTCGATAAAAGGTTGTTTCATTTCTATCGTTTCAAATTTCATGGGTAAAGCGGTAGAAGCTCCCACAACTTTGTCGCCATCAAAAGCTAACACAATGACGCTTTCTGGTGTATCTATGTATGTTTGAAGATATTTTTCTTCGTACTCATAATCACCATCGTATAAATAAGGAAAATCACGAAACACCTCTATTCTGAGGCGAGCGAGTTCAGGAATGTATTGCGCCAGTGCAGGACCACTGAATCTTTCAATGCGTATATCTTTAGACATGGACTATTTTTAATTAGAGAGCAGAACTTATTTTAGTCGAACTCATAAAACACATACAAGCAAAGCCCTCTTAAAAAACCAATCCGACTTTAAAAACCCACACAAACCTAAGAAAAAAAGAGGCATAAAATACTATAATAAGAACAATAACGATTGAAATGCTCATAGCAACCTAATGAAACATAAAGATTTAGCCCCATTGTGATCAATGAAAAACGTATTTGAAATTGCCGAAAATTGTTTACATCACTCAACTATTGATGAGTTACTCGTTCGTACTCATCAAGCATGGCATTGGGCGGAATCTGGACAACTAAGCTATACGTCAAAATCAAACCCTTTACCCATTAACAAAGTCATTTTTCCGCAAAAGCCTACGTTATTAACCCCCAAAGACATGCCTAAACGCAAATTTGGAACGCCTGAAGGTATTGCTGCTTTTTTTCATGCCATTGCACATGTTGAATTTATCGCTATTTATTTAGCCTGGGACATTCTTTATCGATTTCGCAATTTGCCGGATGGTTTTTATCAGGATTGGTTACGTATAGCAGATGAAGAAGCACAACACTTTGAATTAATCAGAATCCACTTAAAATCTTTTGGACTTCATTATGGCGATTTACCGGCTCATAATGGACTTTGGGATCATGCTACCGATACTGCAGATAATTTATTAGCGCGATTAGCCATGGTGCCCCGTTGCATGGAGGCACGTGGCTTAGATGTCACGCCTGCGATTATAAATAAATTTAAACATCATGGCGATGAGGCAAGCGTAACACTATTAACTCGAATTCTAACTGATGAAGTGGGCCATGTTGAACGGGGTTCCTATTGGTTTAAATACGTCTGCTCTCAACAAAACGTAGAACCCGAAGCTAAATACCGAGAACTTATAGATAAATATTATCTTGGTGGAAAGCCCAAAGGGCCTTTTAACCGAGAAATGCGTATAATTGCAGGCTTCTCTGATGCTGAATTAGACTGGCTAGAAAATGGAAACTTATGAACACACACAAAATTTTTAATACCCCTCTTTTTAATTTGGGCTTTAGAGTTTTCTTTGCCCTCGCAGGTTTATCAGCACTTATTCTTATCGTGCTTTGGAATGCCATCTTTAATGGCCATCTAAACACCCAAAATTACTTTCATTCCAATTATTGGCATGCTCATGAAATGCTAATCGGCTATTCCGTTGCAGTGATCAGTGGTTTTTTATTAACCGCCGTTAAAAATTGGACAGGCAAAGCCACTCTATCGGGTGACCGATTAGCGGGGTTAGCTATACTTTGGCTTTATGGTCGAATTCTGCCTTTTTATGCCAACTCATTACCTGATGGCATTATCGCGTTTGTAGATTTTATATTTTTACCCATATTAATTTATCAAATCAGCAAACCCATCATTCAAACAAAATATTACCCAGCTTCTGTATTTATAGTGCTATTACTATTGTTGACCTTAGGCAATGGTTTGATACATGCTCAAATGCTAGATATTTATCAAAATACGGCTGACAGTGGAATTAAATTACTGGTAGCAACCCTTGTGGTACTTATCCTAATTCTTTCGGGACGTGTCTTACCTTTTTTCGTAGAGAAAGGCTTATCCGGCATCATTATTATAAGAAATCCACTTTTTGACACACTATCAATAGGCTCAGCATTACTGACCTTTACTTTAATGCTCAGTAATAGTTCGCACATTCTCTTAGGTTTGGCTGCACTTACAGCAACGGTTAGCAATGGCTTAAGGCTATTTAGCTGGTATGTGCAACGTATTTGGTACGTGCCATTATTATGGATACTTTACGCGGGTTACTGCTGGATTATATTAGGCTTTTTCTTAAGCTCTTTAGCGGCGTTCAACTGGGTGAACCCCGCACTCGCTCTTCATGCATTTACTATTGGGGGTATTGGTGTGTTAACGCTAGGCATGATGGCCAGAGTTTCATTGGGGCATACAGGACGCACGTTAAAAGCCTCTAATGCCATGGCTTTAGCTTTTGTTCTAATCAACCTTACCGTGATAATCAGAGTCCTATTGCCGATTGTTTTTCCGCAGTGGTATAACTTTTTAATGTATGCCTCAACCGTGAGTTGGTTAACTGCATTTTCATTATTTATGTTTGTTTATGCACCAATACTTAATAGCCCACGCATAGATGGATTAGAAGGTTAATACCCCATAATGCTATCACTAACAGATGTCATTTATAGCATGCTCGGTATGAAAAAAAACCTTTCCTGGTTTTAATAGCGTAAAGAAGTGGGTTTTTTCAAGTTTATCAAATACAGGTCCTTTCACTTCAGAGAGATGTAACAAAATCCCTTCTGATTGTAAGGCCCGATTTAAATTTTCTAATGTTTCCAATGCGGTCGTATCAATATCACTAACCGAAGTTAGAATAAGGACTATATGCTTTATTTCAATTTGACCCTTGAGCTCATGGGCAATAAACTTTTCAATAAAGTTCACATTAGTAAAAGTGATACTTTCATCAATCCGGAGCAACAATAAATGCTGCCAAGTTTCCACTTTATGTCGTTTAATATTTCGATAATGTCCTGTATTTGGGATACGCCCCACTACAGCAATATGCGGCTGACTGGTTTTACGCAAATAACTCACAAAAGTCAGAATAACGCCTAAAGTGATGCCCTCCTCAATGCCTAATACCAAAACCCCTAACAAAGTCACACATTCAGCTAGGCCATCGCCTCTATCATAACGCCAAGTTTCAATTATTTTATCTAAACGCACTAAAGGGATAATGGCTACTAAGATAATTGCAGCTAAAGCCGCTTTAGGAATATTTTGAAATAAAGGCGCACAAAACATAACCGCTATTGCCAGGATACCCGCGGCAATTAACATCGCTATTTGAGTTCTTGCTCCAGCAGAAAAATTTACCATGGTTCTACTAAAACCACCCGCTACTGGCATGCCACCTGATATAGCCGTCGTCAAATTAGCCATACCCAAGGCAATCAGCTCTTGATTAGGCGCGATTTTTTCACTTCTCAAATTTGCCGTCACTTTTGCAATAGCCACACTCTCTACATAAGCTATTAAAGCGATGAATGCCGCACTAGGTAATAACAAACGCCAATGTTCACTGGCTATAAAATTAAGATTTAATGTAGGAAACCCACTAGGCACTGCTCCAACAACCTTAATAGCACCCAGTTCCTTAAAGTAAACTACGACTAAAGTGCTTATCAGTACCGTTAGCAATGGACCACATTTACTCATAGCGATAACTAACGAGGGTTTTACACGTTTTTTTTTCAACAACCAGATCAACGGTTTTCCAAAGAAAACAAGTAATACGATAGCTACAACACCAAGTAATAAAGTTTCAGAATTGTAATTTAAAAGAGATTCTTTATAACAAGGCCATACCCCATTGCATTCAAAGCTTTTTAAACCCACTAATTGTGGCAACTGACTGCCAATAATTAATAAAGATGCTCCACTGGTAAAACCTGTTAAAACGGGATGACTAATAAAGTTTACTAAGCCACCCATTTTCAGAACCGCCATTAGCAACATTATTAAACCGCTTTCAGCTGACAATATTAAAGCACTCTCAACCGGTTGCCCTAATACACTCACTTCGGGTGAATTAAGCACCCCGGCAATCATAATCGCAGCAATAGAAACAGGGCCTACCGATAAAGTCCGACTGGTACCTAATAATACATAGATAACGGGCGGTAAGATACTGGCATACAAGCCTAATTGGGGCGGTAATCCCGCTAAGATTGCATACGCAATACCTTGAGGAACCAATAAAATTGCCGTGATAATTCCAGCAAATAAATCGCCATTAAAATCCTGGCGGGAGTATGTTTTTAACCAAGTAAAAATAGGAAAAAACGAATGAATCATTATGATAGTTATCCTAACTGATACTCTTGTTCTTTAATAAGATTTTATTAACACGATCAAGCCCCCTAGCCTAAGGAGGCTTGTGTTTTGTAGATGGGGGACTAACGTATAGTGATTAAATCAATCTTCGTTGGTAAACTTTTTAGCATAAGACGCTAAATGTGGAATATCAATACGATAGCCTTTTAACATTAAAGACCAATACATCCACGGAAAGCCCATTACTTTCCCTATCCACCAGATAAATAGATTTTTTCTAGGGTCTAGCCAAGGAAATGAGGGGGTGACTTTCCCGCCGTAACAAAACTCTGCCAACATGACAGTGCTTAAAGACGTTGTTAATGGGCATGAGCCATAACCGTCATATTTATCACTTAAGGCTTTACCTGCCATCATATGAAAAATATTATCGACTAAAATAGGCACTTGCTTTCTAACAGCTGCCGCTGTTTTAGCATTGGGCGTTGAAGTCGCATCACCCAATCCAAAAATATTGGCATATTGTGTATGTTGCAATGTATTTTCATTAACATCTACCCAACCGGCGGCATTAGCTAATGGACTCGCCTTAATAAAGTCCGGTGCGCTTTGGGGAGGTGTCACATGTATCATGTCAAACGCTTTAACAACCTGTTGTTTATTTCCATCGGCATCCGTTGCTTCAAACGTCGCTGTTTTAGCGTCGCCATCAATAGCCACTAGATTATGAGAAAAATTAGTCTTAATACCATACCCAGCTACCACTTTACTTAAAGCCTTAGCGAAAAAAGGTATCCCAAAAAGGGCTGGACCGGCATTACAAAACTCAATATTAAATTTATCTAATATGCCTTTTCTACGAAAACGATCCGCCGCTAAATACATGATTTTTTGAGGCGCACCCGCACATTTAATCGGCATAGGAGGCTGAGTAAATAAAGCCGTACCTGATTGCAGTGACTGAATACATTCCCACGTATATTCAACAGTCTCAGCAGAATAATTACTGCATACATTATTCTTTCCAATGGTTTCTTTTAAGCCAGCGATTTTATCCCAATCTAATTGTAAACCTGGACAAACCACTAAATAGTCATAACTCACCGCCTCACCTGAGCGTAAAGTGACGGTATTAGCCTCTGGCTGAAAAGTATCCGCATACTCTTTAATCCATTTAACAGTAGGATGTATTAAATCTGCTTCGTTACGGGTGGTCTTTTTTAAGGTATAGGCCCCGCCACCAATAATAGTGAAGCCAGGCTGATAATAATGTTTTTCTGATGGCTCAATAATAGCAATATCAATTTTAGCATTTTGCCGACGCATGTTATTGGCGACAGAAACGCCCGCGGCACCGCCCCCAACAATTAATACAGTGTGATGTGTCATAAAGTCCTCGAGTTCTTATTTATAATTATTTTTAATCATACAAGTGGTCTTCGTTTATGAATTGAATTCATTAATTCAACCACTTGCAGTTTATCTTATGTTTTAATTTTTTTATACGGCTTCTTTTTGCCAAGCCTCAAAACCGCCGGCCATAGACAATACATTGTTATACCCTAACGCCTGCAATGTTTGTGCTGCTAGAGCTGATCGCCCACCCGTACGACAATAAATTAAGACCGCTTTCGATTTATCAGCCAAATCGGGAGTCGCGCCAATTTTAAATTCTAATACACCACGCGGTAACAAAATTGCGTTATCAATATGGGCGGCTGAGTATTCACTTTCTTCTCGGGTATCCACCAACACAATATTACCTTCTGCTAACAATTGTTTTGCAGTCGTCACATTCACTTCAGTAATATGCTGTTTGGCTTCAGTCACTAAGTCTTGTGGAGACACTTGATTACGAATGGGTTTTACAGAATCCCTTAATACAACTGCATCCTGACGCTCTTTCTCATCCAAACCACAATAACGGTTAGCAGGCACAGCCTCATCAATTAAGCGGGGTCTAGGTAAATTAAGATTATTCATAATCTCAATAAACTCTGCTCTTGATTTACCGGTTAAACGCGGATTATTAGTGCGTTCTTGTTTGATAGTACTAATCCAGCGACCTTGATAATCATGACCTGGATAAACGATGGTTTCATCTGGTAGCGTAAATAAACGTTGCGTAATACAATCATAAAGTGCACCTGCATCGCCACCTTGGAAGTCAGTACGACCACACCCACCCACGAATAAAGAGTCACCTGTAAAAACGCGATCTCTCCATAAAAAAGAAATACTGCCGGGGGTATGACCTGGAGTTGCAATGACTTTTACGTGTTCCGTTTCACCTAGCGTAAAAATATCACCGTCTTGAATTTGTACATCCGCTGTTTGTGCGCCACACAAAGCACTTACTGCAGTTTGCGCACCTAATTTTTGACGTAAGATACCGCTGGCAGTGATGTGATCCGCATGCACATGCGTTTCTAACGAATATTTTAATTGCAAGCCATGTGCGGCTAATAAATCAATATATTCATCAATATGTGTGTTTACTGGATCAATAAATAGCGCTTCTTTACTGACTGGATCACCTATTAGATAGGTATAAGTCCAGGTTTCTTTATCAAATAATTGTTTAAAAATCATAGCGTCACTCCCGTGTCATTTGTTGTGGTCACACAGTTTTTGTGTAAAACAGATAAAATCTATTTCATATATAGCAATGGCCATGCCAATTTCTATATGCCTTTATAACTTATTGTTTTTCATAATCATGAATACCCTAATAAAAAGTTATAATCGTAGTACTTAGCCATCTAAATGTTTCAATGAAACATATTGGTTCATATGATACAAATTGAAACGCCCATAAGACATCTCACTTCACTCATACATACCGTATCTAATCATCGTCTTCATAAGGCTGCGGCTTAACACTTTCTGGCAATTTGCCAGAATTAGCGGTCCTCAACAAAATTAAAGCCGCGCCTAAAACAAACAAGAAGACCACAATAAACACTAACCAGCCCATTCAATACCCCCAATTTTTATCACTCATTAGCAAGCTTACGATAGAATATACAGCACTCTGATTACATTTAAGCTTCATTATGAAACAAGTCGAACTCCTATCTCCCGCGGGAACTATTAAAAACATGCGTTACGCCTTTGCCTACGGTGCTGATGCGGTTTATGCCGGACAACCCAGATATAGCCTTAGGGTTCGTAACAATGATTTTCTGAGTGAAAACCTATCTAAAGGCATTAATGAAGCCCATGCCTTAGGAAAAAAATTCTTTTTAGCGACTAACGTCATTCCACACAACGCCAAAATCAAAACCTTCTTAAAAGATCTTGCGCCCATCATCGCCATGAAACCAGACGCCCTCATTATGGCTGACCCAGGGTTGATAATGATGACACGAGAAACTTGGCCTGATATGCCGATTCATCTGTCTGTGCAAGCGAATACGGTTAACTATGCCACCGTTAAATTCTGGCAAAGTGTCGGTGTGGAACGCATTATTCTGTCTAGAGAACTGTCTTTGGATGAAATACAAGAAATTCGCCAACAATGCCCCGATATGGAACTGGAGGTTTTTGTGCATGGTGCTTTGTGTATCGCTTATTCAGGCCGATGCTTATTATCAGGATACTTTAACCATCGCGATCCTAATCAAGGCACTTGCACCAATTCTTGTCGCTGGAAATATGACACACTGCCCGCCCAAGAAAACGCCGAAGGTGATTTATTACCACAAGGCACTACGTTATCTATGGCTGATATTAGTACCGCCAGCTGCGGAGGTGCAGAAAGACACCCGCTCGCAGATGAAGTTTATTTTCTAGAAGAAGAAGGCCGTAAAGGTGAATTATTACCCATCATGGAAGATGAAAACGGTACCTATATTATGAACTCTAAAGACCTACGCGCCATCGAACATGTGCAACGCTTAGTCGAAATTGGGGTTGATAGTCTTAAAATCGAAGGCCGCACTAAATCGCACTATTACGTTGCGAGAACCGCTCAAACCTACCGCCAAGCTATTGATGATGCCATTCAAGGTAGACCTTTCCAGCCTGAGTTAATCGGTATTTTAGAAAATCTTGCTAACCGGGGCTATACAGACGGCTTCTATCAACGTCATCATACCCATGAGCAACAAAATTACATAACGGGCTATTCAAAAAGTCATCAACAACAATTTTGTGGTGAAATTAAAGAATACGACACTGAAACAAAACTGGCTCTGATTGATGTTAAAAACAAATTCTCGGTGGGTGATAAAGTTGAGTTAATCCTACCCGAAGGCAATCAAGATATCATTATCGAACACATGGAAGACAAATGGGGTAATCCTATGCAAGAGGCCTCTGGTGGTGGTTACGAAGTTAAAATCCCCCTACCAGAAAGCAAAACACCTTATGGTTTATTATCCCGTTATACCGATTAAAACACTAAAACAAAGTACATCTTAGCTATTTAACCTTATCTTTTGAGAAAAAATCATGGCGTTTACGACAGCTAATTTATGCGACACTTATTCGAAAACCCAGCAACTACAGATTGCTGAGCCGCTCTTTATTTCTTACGGTGCAAAAACCGTTTATTCGGGTCAAGTTACCACCATTAAAACGTTTGAAGATAACGTTTTAATCAGCACCGTATTACAAGAACCCGGCCATCAAAGAATCTTAGTGATCGATGGGGGCGGATCCCGACGCTGCGCATTAGTAGACGCCAGCATATTGCAAACAGCCATTGCAAATGGCTGGGAAGGTATTATCATTAATGGCTGTATTAGAGACGCGGCTTTAATTGCAAAACTCCCCATTGGGATACGGGCATTACAAACCCACCCTTTAAAAACCCATAAGCAAGACCATAGTGATAGAGACCAATTAATCAGTTTTGCGGGTGTCAACTTTAAAAAAGATAGTTTTTTGTATGCTGATATGGACGGAATTATCGTATCAGACACAATCTTGAGTTAGAATAATCACACATTAACCTAGTATAGAAGTCAAGATATGCAAATCGTACTCGCTAACCCTCGTGGATTTTGTGCCGGTGTTGACCGTGCCATTGAAATTGTTGATCAAGCCATAGAAGCCTTTGGTGCTCCTATTTATGTTCGCCATGAAGTTGTACACAACCGCACGGTTGTAGATGGCTTAAAAGATAAAGGTGCTATCTTTATCGAAGAGCTTACCGATGTACCGGTCGGTTCTTACCTTATATTCAGTGCGCACGGTGTCTCAAAACAAGTGCAACAAGAAGCTAAAGATAGAAAGTTAACTGTGTTTGACGCGACCTGCCCTTTGGTGACTAAAGTACATATTCAAGTGGCTAAACACGCGAAATCAGATAGAGAAGTTATTCTAATAGGCCACGCCGGCCACCCAGAAGTTGAAGGCACTATGGGTCAATATGATAAATGCACGGACAATGGTGGTATTTATCTAGTTGAAACGCCTGAAGATGTCACAAAACTAGTGGTTAACAATCCAGATAATCTGGCTTATGTGACTCAAACCACACTATCCATGACGGATACAAAAGTAATGGTTGATGCATTACGTGCTCGTTTTACCTCTATTCAAGAACAGAAAAAAGACGACATTTGTTATGCCACACAAAACCGTCAAGATGCTGTCTTTGAACTGGCAAAAAAAGCAGACACCATTCTAGTAGTTGGCTCAACTAATAGTTCTAACTCTAACCGTTTACGTGAAATTGCTGAACAATTAGGTAAAAATGCTTATTTAATCGATACAGCCAAAGACATGCAAAAAAGCTGGTTTGATGGCGTCAGTGTTGTAGGTGTGACGGCAGGTGCCTCTGCACCAGAAGTACTCGTGCAAGAAGTGATCGCTCAATTAAAAGCTTGGGGTGGCACATCGACTGTTGAAATTCAAGGTATCGAAGAGAAAGTCGTGTTCTCTTTACCTAAAGGTCTAAAAAAAGAAAAAGAACTGAGTGCCAAGCATTGATCTAGACGCTATTCGGATTGATAAATGGCTATGGATTGCGCGTTTTTATAAAACGCGCAAACTGGCTGCTGATGCTGTTTCGGGTGGAAAAATTCATTTAAACAAGCAACGCATCAAACCCAGTAAAGAAATCAAAACGGGCGCGACACTCACCATCAATAAAGACAGCCTCACGTGGGACATCACCGTCTTAGGTCTCGCCAAACAACGTTTACCCGCTAAAGACGCCGTCTTACTCTATCAAGAAGACCCAGAAAGCCTCACTAAACGTCAAAAGCAAATGGACATTTTGCGTGAGCAAAGAACCTTAGTCGGTTTTAACGCCCCCGAACATAAACCCAACAAAAAAGATCGACGTTTAATCCATCAGTTTAAACAGTTTTAAACTATAAACAGGTCGGTGGCTTAGGTAAACCCGCTATTTTACACGCGTATTTTAAGGGGCCCTCTGGAAACAATCGATGTAAATATCGACTATTTCCCTTTTCTTCACCCAAACCTTTGGCAATCGCTTTCGTAAACACTCGCGCATTGGGCAAGTGTTTATAGAGCAGATAGTATTCCCTGATATACACAATAATTTCCCAATGCGCTTCCGTTAATTCAATCGCATTGCGTTCCGCTAAGGCTTTAGCCACATCTTCATTCCAATCAGACGTGTTTCTTAAAAACCCTTGATCAGTCGTTGCCAACACGACAGCATTAACAACTAATTCCATGTCTGGATATGAGGGTTTTTAACGGTTAATTCGACTAAATATTTGTAGTCAATCATGGCTATACCGACTATTAACTCTGATGCCTGTATCCCTCGAGCGTCAACATCCTCTTTTAAAACATAAAGTTTATTGAACTTTAACAGAGGCGCCAAAATAGATTTCATATTGCCTTTTTCTAGCAGCCGCAAAACACTACTTTCGAGAAAAACCACATCATCATCTGGCGCGATACGCTCCAAGACAGCAGTTTGAATAGGTGATTGAAATATCAGATGCAACATATTAATACGTGTCAGTAAATTTAAGCCCGATAATACCGATAATAACCAAAGAAATAGAAACTAAACGTAACCAATCCACCGATTCTTTAAATAAAATAATGCCCACGATGGCGACGCCCACCGCTCCCATCCCGGTCCATACCGCATACGCCGTACCTAAAGGTAAGGTTTTAAGTGCCCACATGAGCAAACCGAAACTACCGATACCCGAAAAAGCGGTAATTACACTCGGCCACAGCTTAGTAAAGCCCTCATTGTACTTAAGACTTAACGCAAATATGATTTCTACAAATCCAGCCGAAAACAAAAGCAACCACGCCATCTAAACACTCCTTTCTTTGTACATAAAAGTTTTGTATTTTACAATAGTCTGCATCATAAGCGCCTATTCAATCTTTATCAGCCCAACAATGAACTATCAAGCCCCTTCGGCCACCCAGAACATACTCACGGTTACTCAACTCAATCGTGCTACCAGCCAATTACTTGACAACCACTTTCTAAGTATTTTTGTTGAAGGTGAGATCTCTAACTTTAGCGCACCTTCTTCCGGACATCTTTACTTCTCTTTAAAAGATGCCAACGCCCAAGTACGTTGTGCCATGTTTAAAAGCCAGCAACGCCGATTAAACTTTACACCCAGCAATGGCAAACAAGTTGTTATAAAAGCCCGCGTTAGTCTTTACGAGCCCAGAGGTGACTACCAACTGATTGCAGAGCATATCGAAGAAGCGGGCGATGGCGCCCTACGCAGAGCATTTGAAGCCTTAAAAAACAAGCTAGCAGCGGAAGGTTTATTTGACGCCACCCACAAACAAACATTGCCTTTATTGCCGCTCGCTATTGGCATTATTACCTCCCCTACGGGTGCGGCTATTAGAGATATTATTACCGTTTTACGCCGACGCTTTGCAGCGATACCAATCATCATTTATCCCGTCTCAGTTCAAGGCAATAATGCAAAACACGAAATCGCTAAAGCCATTAGCCAGGCTAATGAACGAAATGAATGTGATGTGCTTATTGTTGGCCGAGGGGGTGGTTCATTAGAAGACTTATGGGCTTTTAATGAAGAAATAGTCGCCAGAGCCCTCTTTGCCAGCAGCATTCCTATTATTTCTGCTGTGGGTCATGAGACTGATATTACTATCGCTGATTTTGTAGCTGACTATCGCGCCGCCACACCTTCTGCAGCGGCAGAACATGCCAGTCCTGATCAACAAGAATGGTCAGCGCGCTTTAATTATTTAGAACAGCATTTACAGCAACAACTCACTCGAAAATTAAATCAGAAAACACAAACACTCGATTGGCTTACACAACGTTTGCAGCAACAACACCCTGGGCAAAAGTTATTCAGAAACAGTCAACGACTAGATGAATTGGAGATAAGACTTAAACAGGCCTTACGCAGAAAACTAGATCGACATCAGCAAGCACTGGCAACACATACGGCTAAATTAGGTCAATACAATCCGACGATTACTATTAACAACTATAAACAGAAACAAGCCCACCTAAACCAACGACTCATCCGTGTTATGCAGCATAAACTCACGACACTCAACCAATCTCTAGCCAGATCGAGCCAAACCCTAAATGCAGTCAGCCCCTTAGCGACCTTGAATCGCGGCTATGCCTTAGTAATTAAACAGCCTTCTGGAGAGTTAATTTATTCTACAAAACAATTAAAGCTCGGCGATAGTGTAGAAACAAAAATCGCCGAGGGTCATTTTACGAGTGAAATAACCGCTTTAAAGTAGCTTAGAAAAGCTATTTTATTTACGCCAAAACTCAGGTACAAATAAAATAACAATAGAAAATATCTGTACACGCCCTAACAGCATAGCGAATGTACACACCCCTTTTTGATAATCTGTAATACCTGAAAAATTAGCCGCCGGCCCTACTTCGTTTAACCCCGGCCCCGCATTATTAAAACAAGCAATAATTGCAGAAAAAGCTGTAATAAAATCTAAACCACTAATCAATAGTGCAAAAATTAAGATCACGATACTAATAAAGTACAAGAAAATAAACCCTGTCACCGAATTAACAATCGCATTGCTAACAATCATCTCGCCAATTTTTAAGGGTCTAATCGCATAAGGATGTATAAATTTAAACATCTCTAAGCGCGCCTGCTTCATCAAAATAATCGTACGAATCATTCTAATGCCCCCTCCAGTAGACCCAGACGAAGCGGAAATACAACTTAGAAACAACATCCACATCGGCACAAAGATTGGCCACTTATTAAAATCTTGATTAGCAAAACCACAGTCCGTGGCAATAGTGACTAAGTTAAATGTCGCATAACGCAGGGCTGTAAAAAAGTCTGGATAGGTACCTCTGTCCCACAATACTAAAGCGGCTATAACACAACTACCTAAGACCAATGTTAAAAAGGCTCTCACTTCCCTATCGTAAAAATAGGGCTTAATGCTTTGCTTTCGTAATGCTATAAAGTGAGTAGCAAAGTTAATCGCCGCTAATAACTGAAATACCGTTAAAACCATTTCAATAGTGAAGGAATCATAAAAACCAATACTACTATCATGAGTAGAAAAACCACCTAAACTCATCGTAGCGAAGGCATGACAAATCGCATCAAACCAACTCATACCGGCCCAACGTAAAGCCAGCAAACATAACACCGTAAAGCCGGCATACACCATCCACAACGCTTTAGCCGTTTGCGCGATACGAGGTGGCAAATCTGACTCTTTAACAGAACCTGGGGTTTCAGCTTTATAAAGCTGCATGCCGCCAATACCTAAGATGGGTAAAATAGCCACAGCGAAAATAATAATCCCCATACCCGCAATCCAATTCAGCTCACAACGCCAAAGATTGATCGACATGGGTAAATTATCGATGCCCGATAAAATAGTCGCACCTGTTGTGGTTAAGCCTGACACCGTCTCAAAATAAGCATCACTAAAGCTCAACTGAGGCAAAAACATCATCAACGGTATCGTACAGAGTACAGGCATTAAAGACCACGTGCTGGCCACTAACAAAAAGCCCGCTTGCCTAGAGACCTTCTTGGGCACCCATAGCGTTGTAAAAAATAAGAAAGCCCCTAACGCTAAACTAACAAGTGTGCCAAAAGAAAAAGCCGCTGATGCCCCATCATGAGTCAACTCAGAAGTTAACCAACAGGTACTCATCAAACCACTAAAACATAAGGTCACTAAACCCAATATGTGGACAATAGTAAGAAAAACATTCATAAGCAGGCAGTCACATTCATTAAATACGTTTAAAAGTTGATTCGATATTACTCACCAACTTTTTATCCATCGCAAACATCACCACATGATCATTTTCTGCAAACACCGTGTCATGATGGATAGGAATCACCTCACTATTGCGAATTAATGCCCCCATAACAATCCCGGGAGGAAAATTAATGCTATCCACACTACGCCCTACCACCGAGTTTTCTTCATTACTCGCATGGGCAATCGCTTCAATCGCTTCTGCTGTACCACCGCATAATGAAGTCACCTGCGCTAAGTCACCGCGACGCACATGCTTTAAGATACTGCCTAAGGTTTCTTGGTTTGGCAGAACAGTCACATCAATACCCGTACCGGGCACTAATTTAGTGTATGAATTTTGATTTAATAAACAGATCGTTTTACGTGCGCCTAAGCTTTTAGCTAACGAAGCGGACACAATATTGACGCCATCGTTATTAGTAATAGCACAAAATAAATCCGCACTATCAATAGACTCATCTAACAATAAGTTTTCATTCGCACAATCACCCAACAATACCACCGTATTATTCAGTTCATTAGCCATCTTATGAGCCCGAATAGGGTCTTTTTCGATTAACTTTACCTGATGATTTTTTTCTAGCGCTAATGCTAAACGCTTACCAATATGACCACCCCCGGCAATAATAACGCGCTTTATGGGGGCTTCTAATTTATCTAACGCTTTAAGTACGCGTTTAACTTCTTGACTAGGGGCGATAAAAAACACCTCATCATCAGTTTCGATACTCACATCGCCGCTCACCAAGAGAGGTTTACCGTCTCTAAAAATAGCGACCACGCGTGTCTTACTATCGGACAAGCGCTCCTTAAGGGTTCTTATCTTTTTACCTGTTAAGAAACCATTTTCAACCACTTTCACAGAAAATAATCTGACCAAGCCACCCGCGAATTCAGACACATGCAACGCACCCGGAAATTCAACCAAGTTACGAATAGATTCCATCACAATATGTTCTGGACTAATAATGATATCAATGGCAAGACCTTCGGCACCAAATAAACCCGGTCTTTTTAGGTAATCAATTGCTCTCACTCGAGCAATCGTTTTAGGTCTGGGGTAAAGTGCCTTAATAATAAGACAAGCCAACATATTGGTCTCGTCACTCTCAGTCACGGCAATCACTATATCGGCATTATCAATGCCTGCTTGCTCTAATACAGTAGGATGAGCCGCATTACCTGTAACCGTCGCAATATCAAAATGATCTTTTAAAGCGTCTAAAAGATCTTGTCTAGCATCTACCACTACAATATCATTTTCTTCATTAACTAAAGCTTCAGCCACTGAAGAACCGGCCATGCCGGCACCAAGAATAACTATTTTCATTAAAAAACTACCGAGTTATGCCGTATTAATATCTGTCAAAACAATGACACTCTAACCCGTATTTTACCCTAATCTTTAAATGAGTACTTCTTAATAGCCGCAGAATACTAAAAGCAACTGCCATAGTCTAATAAAAGCTCCTCACAGCCAAAAAACAAACGCGGATAATCGATACGTAATAATAGCTTGAGAGCATATTCAAACAACACGGCAAAAGTCACTAATCTCGCCCCCGCCGCAAAAACTTTAAACTGCGTATTAGTAGCACACCGCCATATCGCAGTGATCCACCAAACGATCGGTAACAGCAACATCAGATGCACGTCATCCCAACTAGACACCGATAACAGCCCCATTTTTACTAAAGTGTCTGCTGTATAAAGGCTCGCATTTAAAATAATAAAGAAGGGCCAAAACACCCACACCAATCGGGCCTGCCCCATCCAGGCCGCAAATAAATAAGACGCCATTGATTGCGTTTTAGTGATTTCATTGGTATCACCCGCGCTCATCAATAGCATGCCAAACAACGCCATAACCATAATCAACAATTCTAATGGACTCGCTAAGCCCACTTGACTAAAAAACAACGGTAAAGAATACACAAACATATTAAACAACCTTTTAAATTAACTCACGGCCACCGAGTCGCCGACCCGAAACGCTTATACTGTCTTTAATTCTTAACAGCATATTGCCATAGTGCAAATCTAGCGGTACAGTTAAACAAATACCACCACTTTTAAAAACATTATGCTACTAAAAGATAAGCGCATGAAAAAAGCCCTGTTTAGCTTAGGACTCGTCGGCACCCTATTCTGCACAACCAGCCCCGCGGCAGACCTTGACCGACCCGAAGTAGAAAAACGCTTAGCTAATGCAGATAAAACGCATCCAGCCGACTTAAAGCGTAAAGACTTAACGGATATCGATTTATCAAACCTTAACTTTACGCAGGCTGATTTGTGGGGTTCTGATTTACGTCGATCTAACTTTAACCACAGTAATTTATCAGGATTAAACCTAGACTTATCGGTACTCTCCAAGGTTAACTTCTCCCATGCAAACCTGTCCAAAACCAGCATCTTTGGTGTGCATGTAGGGAGTGCTAATTTAAGCGATGCCGACTTAAGTGACAGTCGTTTTATTGGTGTCATGGACAAAGCCAATCTAAGCAACGCCAACTTATCACATGCGATTTGGGGCGCGGATATGAAGAATCAATCGATGGGCTTAATGCGAGCCAGTCTAAACAACGCCAATTTAAGCGGCGCTGATTTATCGTATGCCAATTTTGATAGAGCCACCATGCGTTATGCTAATTTTAGCCACGCTAAACTCCATAAAACCGTGTTATTTGGGGTTGATCTTTCGGGAGCCGACTTCAGCAATGCCGATTTATCAGGCGCCGACTTAACCGGCACCGACCTTGAGGATACCAACTTTAGCGGCGCTAATTTAGACGGTACACGCTTTGCTGGCATCAAAGATAAATCTAAACTAAAAGGCCTGAGTACCAGCAAAAACTTAGATAAAGCGTTTATTGATTAGCGACTTCTGAGTCGGCATTTAACCAAAGTAGAAACAATTCATAGCCCAAAGCCAGTGTTACGGCCCCAATAAACAAACCGAT
>CANGLL010000021.1 GCA_947454605.1 Methylococcaceae bacterium
AAATGACAGACCCATTAAGGTTTTTAACAAGGGGGATATGTTGCGAGACTTTACCTATATCGATGACATCACCGAAGGCGTGATACGGTGTATTGATAAAATAGCAGCACCCAACCCAACTTGGGATGCAGCAAATCCAGATCCTAGTAACTCATCAGCGCCCTATCGACTTTTTAATATCGGCAACTCAACACCGGTAAAATTAATGGACTTTATAGAAGCTATTGAAAAATCCTGCGGTAAAGAAGCGACAAAAAACTATTTGCCAATGCAACCGGGTGATGTGTACCAAACCAATGCAGATACACAAGACTTAAAAACTTATATTGGCTACAAACCCACTACCACCATTGCCGAAGGCATAAAACAAACCATCACATGGTTTAAAGACTACTATCCGCTTTAAGCAACCGCTTGTTTAGCAAAACTATGCACCCATACTAAACTGTCTGGGTTCCATGTCATGCCCGCATGCATACTTAAAATAATTTGCTTATACACTTCTAGATTAGGATATCCCTCTGCATGCGCGTGCTCATCCGTCATATCCCCAATGCGTTGACGTGATAAATCAGTCACCACAAATGTTATCCCTTCTAAGACAAACGTTTCACCCGGAAAACCATAGACCCCATCACGACGCTGTTGAGTTTTAGTACCCGCCAACGTAGAGGCCACTAATTTAGGATGCGTTACCAAACGTTCAATCGAACACGTTCTTTCTGGAAAAGTAGTCAAGGAATGCTCCAATAAGACAAATGAGAGCATTATACACAAGGTAAATATTATTGATGATACTCAAAGTCGAAGCTTTAGGCATATAACCTTAACATCTCGTGATAGTATATAAATTAGCTTACAAAACATATTTTTTATGGCTATAAATAGAACTAAGATAGAACAATCTGTCTTGAATGAAATTCATAACTTGACTTTAAAACAAGTTGAAGTCACTTTAATTTTTTACGTTCTTAAAATGTACTAGCTCAAATCTGGTCTGACAGCCACCGATTTTTATAGGGTGTCTTTCAGATTAGATTTGGTTTAAATTTTTAGTAAGCCAAATCTTTTTTCCACTCAATAAAGTTTCCATAGGCGTTCTACCCAGACATTCTTTACTAGAATAACTATACTCACACCGGAAGGGACCACTGATTTTTGTGAGCCGATTAGAAAGTTGGTTGTTTAATCTGATTGACCTTAAATCGGTCTGATATGAATGGGCAGAGATTTCTGCCCATTTTGTATGGCGGCTATTTAATAAAATTAAACCGCTTTACGATTTGATAAAAACGCAGGTAATGCTTTAAACAATTTAACAACTGCCCATCCCACTATTCCGTATACCAAAGTTGATCCGACATACGGCATAAAGTACTGTTGAATCTCCGCTACATAATCTGCCATTGCTAAGGCATCAAATTTACCAGAGAACGCATAGAAACTAGCATTTGAGATAACAAAAGCCATACTGGCTGATAGCATTAATAAGCCCAGTGATTTTACTAAGTCTCTCACTTTTCCCGTATTAAAACGAGCGGCAATGCGACCTGCAAACCATAGAGTTGCATAAGTAGGAATTAAAAACACATAAGCTGGAGTCACACACCAACCACTGGTGCCATTTTTAATCGCTATAAAATCGATTAAAGCCGCTAAGCCTAATAAGAACCCTAATAACGCTTTTTTACGATAAAAGCCCGCAAAGAAAAATACGGCTAATGAGGCATCAGGTAAATGTAGTACATCACCAAAATGGTGAAAACGAGTCATAACCATCAAAGTAATCAAAAGGATAGGTAAACTTTCAGGCTTCAACCCTTGTTTTATATTCATATTTATAGTGAGAGAGTAAGTTAAAGTATCATGCCGTTCTGGCACAGATTTTAGTTATTATAATGGATTGATAAAAAAAAGTTTCTACCCATCGTATTATAAAATGTAAACAACACAGTAATATTAATAAGCTAGCTTTACACCACCGTAACCTGCAACACCTGAAGTACCGTAACCATATACTTCTTCATATTGTTTATTAATCACGTTATCTATTCGAGCAAAGAATTGCACGTTTTTATGTACATCATAACTACCGGCTAGATTTAGAGTGACATAACCCGCAACACTACTAGCATAATCCTCTTTTTGACCCACCATTAATACATTCACATGAAAATGCGCTTTTTCAAGGAAGCGATAATCTGTATCAAAACTCGCTTTATTCCTGGGTCTTCGTAATAGTTGAGTACCTGTATCTAAATTCTGAGTTTGTTGATATGTATACGTACCCCGCAAAGTCAGATCAGTCAATGGACGTACTTCTGCAAAAGTTTCAACACCCTTCACCTTTGCTCTACTCACATTTTGGTTAACATAAGGCGCATAATTAGCTTGAATTAAATTATTAAAAGCATTCTCAAAATAGTTAACACCCAAGGTACTAGTTTTTCTATATATATCCTGTTCAAAACCAACATCCCAACTTTGACTAGTCTCAGGTTTTAAATTTGGATTTCCTGTAGCATAAATGGTGTCATAAAGCTGGTTAAGTGATGGGGCTTTGAAACCAGTGCCATAACTACCTTTTAAACGTGTGCTTGTTTCTTTAACAGTATATAGCTGATTGGCACGCCAAGTTTCATGTCCACCGAAGCGATTATTATCGTCATATCTCACTCCTATTGTAGTGAATGAACGATCAAACAACTTGATCTGATCTTGCAGGTAATAACCCATAGTATTCATTGTCTTTAGAGGAATGGATCCACTTGACGAGTAACTCCATGCAGGATAATCAGAACTAGCAAAACTACTCAAACTATCAGCTTCCTCTTCTACACCCACCATTACTGTATTGGATTTGTTAACATGAAAAATATTCTGATAATCTAACTTTACCTTCTCTCCTAAATTAGTCGCCGCAGAGCTAAAATTATTAAGGTAATCGACTGCATTGACATTATTACGATCAGTACGACTATATGCAACACCGAGTGTTTGCTCCCACAGCCCATCTAAAAGCTTAAGATGTCCAAAACCACGTGTAAATAATTCATTAAAAGTACCATAGGAGTTCGGATCATCTGCTCCCTTTCCTCCACCATTATCTAAGAAAGCTTTGCCCTCAACATAACGTAAAGTAATACCTAAATCTAGGCTTTCATTTACCTTAAATCCAGTTCGACCACTTAGATTGGTATTTCGATAACCATTTGGCAATAAGTTACCCATATTTTTATCGGCAGATGAAAATCCATCTGTTTCTAATCGTGACGCATCAAAACTGTAATTAACTCGCTCAGTGGCACCGGAAATATTGCCTCCAGTTTTCCAAGTTCCATAAGAACCACCCTCGGCAACACCCGTTACTTTAAGTTTGCCTTCCCCTTTTTTAGTAATAACATTAATGACGCCGCCCATTGCATCAGACCCATAAGCCGCACTTGCCGCTCCTCTCAAGACTTCAATCCGTTCAATATTATCCGTTTGTAAGAAAGCGAAATCAAATGCACCTG
The DNA here is from genome assembly GCA_947454605.1 of Methylococcaceae bacterium. Lineage (GTDB taxonomy): Bacteria > Pseudomonadota > Gammaproteobacteria > Methylococcales > Methylomonadaceae > Methylobacter_C. Next base: position 3,516 of record CANGLL010000021.1, read on the forward strand.
TTGGGCTAGATGGATCGTTCATTTCTACACCATCCACTAACACTAAGGTATGATTTGAATTGGCCCCACGAAGAAAAACAGAAGTCTGTTGACCTACACTGCCCGAACGGACTACATCTAATCCGGGAACTGTACGTAATGCATCTGCGACATTATTAATATTTTTATCGGAAATATCTTTAGCCGTTATAACAGTTATTGCACTGCCCACCTCATCTTCAGGTGTTTCAGTACGAGTGGCTGTCACCACCATATTAGGGAGTTCTAAAGCTGTATCGGAGTTGTTATTTTGCGCTTGTAATGAGTTACTAAAACCCACAAGCAACAGGGTGCTGATTATATTTTTTTGCATAGTGTCCATTGCGCCGCCCGCGCATAGAGATTAAATATAACAACAGAGGACACAAAAAGATGAAGCACACGATCGCGCGCATTCACTCCACAAGACAGCCCTCCGCTGTTGCGAAATGCTGACGGGCCGGTCTCCGGGCTTATAAGTGGTGTTAACCTGAATCATCACCTTCCCATGTTTTAACACAGTGGCGTAACGATGATCCTTTACTTATATACCGTTGCGGGGGCAGCGTCGGATTTGGTGTTAACCTTACCGACTTCCCGTTTAACCATTAGATTTAACTGTCCAATGGAACCTGAAAGCAGACGTGTATTATAGGTTGAAACAGCAACAATGCAACCTAAGTGACTTAATTATATTGTTTTATAAACTTTATTATTTTTGACAAAAGGCACAAAAAACCGTGGATCGGTTAGATAGCCTCACCTCTATCAAAGTATGGTGACACGTTAAACAAGCTTGATTCTTTCGGCCATAGACTTGTAATTGCTGTTTAAAATAACCGGGCTTACCCGCTTCATTTACAAAATCACGTAAGGTCGTACCCCCTTGTTCAATAGCACGTTTTAATATAATTTTAATGGCATTAACCAGTGTTTCGTATTCCGCTAAAGTGATCGTGCCCGCGTGTCGTTCTGGATGGATCCCCGCCATAAACAAGGCTTCATTGGCATAAATGTTTCCGACACCCACGACGACATGACTATCCATAATGAATGATTTAACAGGCACTTTACGATGCTTTGCCCGTTTTAAGAGCAATTGCGCATTAAAGTCATCAAGTAAAGGCTCGGGGCCTAAATCTTTTATCAATAGATGCTCATCAATGGCTTCAGTCGCCCATAACACCGCACCAAAGCGCCGCTGGTCATTAAAGCGTAATAACAGATCATCTCTAAAGACAAAATCAATATGATCATGTTTTTTAGGCGCTTGGCCATCCATAATAATGCGCAAACTCCCTGACATACCCAAATGAATAATCAAGGTGCCTTCAGCCGTTTTAATTAAGATGTACTTAGCTCTTCTGGTAACAGACAAAACTGTTAACCCGGGAAGTTTATCGACCAATGTCTGGGGCACTGGCCATCGCAGACTGGCTTGGCGAATAATAATTTTCTTAAACGTTTGGTCTATAATATGAGGCGCAATCCCTCTACAGGTGGTTTCTACTTCAGGTAATTCAGGCATATTTTTTATCGCTCTTTAAAAGACTTTGTAGACCACGTTTAATAAAACTTTAACACTCATATTCGCGTCATCCATTTAAAATCGTTACCTACTCAATAGTTTTTTTACAAAGAATAGGGTATTTAGTGTGCTTGTATTTATTTTTCATGCCAAAATATACCTTATCTTCAGTTATCGTCTGTAAATCATGAAAATTGCTATTTTATCGCGTAATTCTAAACTCTACTCAACTGCCCGTCTTGTCGAAGCTGCAGAGGCTCGAGGCCACGAGGTCAGAGTATTGGATGTGTTGCGTTGTTATATGAACATAACCTCGCACAATCCGTCCATTCATTACCGAGGCGAAGACTTAACGGGATTTGATGCGGTTATCCCCCGTATCGGTGCTTCTGTGACTTTTTACGGTACGGCGGTTCTAAGACAATTCGAGATGATGAATGTCTTTCCGCTTAATGAATCAGTCGCCATATCAAGATCGCGTGATAAATTACGTTCTATGCAGTTACTTGCTAGAAAAGGCATAGGCTTACCGGTCACTGGCTTTGCCAACAATCCTGATGACATTGAAGATTTAATCTCACAAGTGGGCGGCGCTCCCTTAGTGATTAAATTATTGCAAGGCACCCAAGGTATTGGCGTGGTATTAGCAGAAACGCATAATGCGGCAGAAAGTGTTATTCAAGCGTTTATGGGGCTTAATGCCAACATTATGGTGCAAGAGTTCATTAAAGAAGCGGGTGGTAGTGATATTCGCTGTTTCGTGGTCGGTGATAAAGTGGTCGCTTCTATGAAAAGACAAGCTGAAGAAGGTGAGTTTAGATCTAATCTTCATCGTGGCGGCTCTGCAGAACTTATCCGTTTAACACCCGAAGAAAGATCAACGGCTGTGCGGGCAGCAAAAATAATGGGCTTAAATGTGTGCGGCGTTGATATGCTGCGTTCTAATCACGGTCCAGTCATTATGGAAGTTAATTCTTCACCGGGCTTAAAAGGTATTGAAACCGCTAGTCAGAAAGACATCGCAGAAATGATCATCCAGTTTATTGAAAAGCGCTTTGAAACGTTAGAAACATCTAAAGATAAATCACGTACCCGCGGTAAAGGCTAAATCACTGTAATTAGTAATGCAAAGATAAACGCCGCAATCACATAAAGCGTAAATAAGGCTGTATTAGATAATCCAGCCTTAAACAGCTTAAACTCGTTACACACCCCCTGCCTTACACTTTCTGCACCCAATATCCTTTTAAGAAAACCTTTAAAGGTTTGCTGTTCTTCATACATTTCTTCAGCCGCTAGTAACTCCGCTAAAGTAGGATAAAACGTTCCACAATCAGCGCAGCGTATTTCTTTTGGGTCATGTTCTGCGCCACAAACCTGGCATTTGTTCATTATTAAACTCTCCTCATGTGTGCTTATGATCTTATTAACCTCACAATGACCTAGAACATAGGTTTTTTGTGCATTTTTTGTTGATAATGATGCCAGCAATGTTATTATCTAGTTTAATGCGTTTTGAAAAGCATTGTCTGTTTTAATCTTTATACCCCGAGGTGACTTCATATTAATTATAGTTTGATTATTTTACCCTCAACTAATCAAGCTTTAAATCAGGGCACAACTCAATGACACTATTTCTTTGGCTTGTGTTGTTAACCTGTAAATTTTTTAAAAATCTCTACTAGGAGCCAATTATGCTAAAACAGTACCGCCAACATGTTGAAGAACGCGCTAGCGAAGGTGTTGTGCCTAAACCACTTGATGCTGAACAAACCACTGCTTTAGTTGAATTGATTAAAAACCCACCACAAGGTGAAGAAGAATTTATTCTTGATCTATTAGCAAACCGTGTACCTGCCGGTGTAGACGAAGCCGCTTATGTAAAAGCCAGTTTTTTAACCGATCTCGCAAAAGGTGAAACTTTTTCACCCATTTTAACAGCTGAAGATGCCACAGAGTTATTAGGCACAATGCTCGGTGGTTATAACATTACCCCGCTGATCAATTTATTAGACCATCCTACGTTGGCACCTATCGCAGTTAAAGGTTTATCACACACTTTACTTATTTTTGATGCTTTCCATGATGTTGAAGCAAAAGCGCTAGCAGGCAATGAGGCCGCCAAAAAAGTGATTCAATCATGGGCAGATGCCGAATGGTTTACTGTTAAACCACCAGTAGCAGAAAAAACCACAGTCACTGTTTTTAAAGTCACTGGAGAAACTAATACTGACGACTTATCCCCTGCTCCCGATGCATGGTCAAGACCTGATATTCCTCTGCATGCTAAAGCGATGTTAAAAATACCAAGAGAAGGTATTACTAATGCAGAACAACAAATTGAAGAACTTCAAACAAAAGGCTTCCCCGTTGCTTATGTAGGCGATGTTGTAGGTACGGGTTCTTCGCGTAAATCAGCTACTAACTCTGTATTATGGTACATCGGTGACGATATTCCTTTTATCCCTAATAAACGGGATGGCGGTGTGTGTATCGGTGGCAAAATTGCCCCGATCTTCTTCAATACTATGGAAGACTCTGGCGCATTACCCTTTGAATGTGACGTGACTAACTTAGCCATGGGCGATGTGATTGACATCTACGTTTACGAAGGGGTCATTAAACGTCATGATTCCGATGAAGTGGTTTGTAACTTTGCTTTAAAAACTGACATTATTCTTGATGAAGTACGCGCAGGTGGCCGTATCCCGTTAATTATTGGCCGTGGTTTAACAGATAGAGCAAGAAAATCATTAGGCTTAGATGCCTCTGATGTGTTCTTAAGACCAAGCTCAGAAGCAGAGACCACTAAAGGTTTTACTTTGGCTCAAAAAATTGTGGGTAAAGCCTGCGGTGTTAAAGGTGTACGTCCTAATACGTATTGTGAACCTTACATGACTACCGTTGGCTCACAAGATACGACAGGCCCCATGACACGAGACGAATTGAAAGATTTGGCTTGTTTAGGTTTTTCTGCTGACCTAGTGATGCAATCATTCTGTCATACCGCGGCTTATCCAAAACCTGTTGACGTCACCATGCAACACACCTTGCCTGACTTCATTATGAATCGTGGTGGTGTCTCATTACGTCCAGGTGATGGCATTATTCATTCTTGGTTAAATCGCATGCTTTTACCTGATACTGTCGGTACAGGCGGTGACTCGCATACCCGTTTTCCTTTAGGTATTTCATTCCCTGCTGGATCAGGTTTAGTGGCTTTTGCCGCTGCAACCGGCGTTATGCCACTAGATATGCCTGAATCTGTTTTAGTGCGTTTTACCGGAGAAATGCAACCGGGTATTACGCTAAGAGATATGGTTAATGCCATTCCTTATGCGGCTATTAAACGCGGTCTATTAACCATTGATAAAAAAGGTAAGAAAAACGTCTTCTCCGGTCGTATCCTTGAGATTGAAGGCTTACCTGATTTAAAAGTTGAACAAGCGTTTGAATTATCAGATGCTTCTGCAGAACGTTCTGCTGGGGGTTGTACTATCCGTTTAAATGAAGCGCCGATTCGTGAGTACCTAAACTCAAATATGACTCTGCTTAAATGGATGATCGCTGAAGGTTATGGTGATGAGCGTACGCTAAAACGTCGTATCAATAGTATGGAAGAGTGGTTAGCAAATCCTGTACTTCTTGAGCCCGATGCAGATGCCGAATATTTCGAGATTATTGAAATCAATATGAACGAAATTACAGAACCCCTCCTCGCTTGCCCTAATGATCCTGATGATATTAAGCCATTATCTGAAGTCGCGGGCACTAAGATTGATGAGGTATTCTTAGGTTCATGTATGACCAATATTGGTCACTTCCGCGCGGCAGGTAAGTTACTTGAGCAACAAAAAGGTGAATTACCCACGCGTTTATGGGTAGCACCACCGACAAAGATGGATCAAACTCAATTAACTGAAGAAGGCTATTACAGTACTTTTGGTAAAGCGGGTGCTCGTATGGAAATGCCGGGTTGTTCATTATGTATGGGGAACCAAGCACGTGTAGGTGAAAATACTACGGTCGTTTCAACATCAACTCGTAACTTCCCTAACCGTTTAGGTAATGGTGCTAATGTGTATTTATCATCTGCTGAGCTTGCTGCGGTGTGTTCACTATTAGGTAAAATACCGACTGTTGAGGAATACAAGGTCTACGCAGAACAAATTAGTAGTTCTGCAGCTGATTCTTATCGATACCTCAACTTTAATCAACTTGCCAACTATCAAAAGAAAGCAGATACAGTAGAAACTGTCTAATTGACATGACTGTGAGCGTGGGTAGGGATTAAAACTACTCACGCTATCCTATATAAATTCAATTATTATTGAAACCCAATATCCATCGGCATGGCCCAAATCCCTCTTCCTTTTAAAAACTCACTGTCTTATTCCAATAAGATGATGACCTTTTATTACCAGCAAATTAATAACCAACAACAACTGTTAACAGCGATTAAAGAAGTGTTACCCGCTGGCCTAACTGATCAAGCACGTCACTGTGTCATAAAAGAAAAGAAACTTTTAATCTATACCGATTCAGCAAGCTGGGCATCCCAGTTACGTTTTTATGAAAACATGATTTTGTCGGCTATCAATCAACACACCAGAACTCGCATAGAAACGATGCAAACTAAGTTGATTACAGCACCTGCCAGAAACAGCGTTTTGAATATTAGAAAGCCGCAATTACCGTCAACTGAGAAAATAAAATCCCTACAAGTCGACAGTATGGCTATTGATGATATGCAACTAAGACGCTCGTTGCAAAAGCTAAGCAATACACTGGAAAAGCTTTCCAGTGCATCAAAACATAAATACTAAATTATTCAGGTAACCTTGGTGCTTCAGCAGAGCGCATAAAAGAAATGGGCGCTTCTTCTTCTGAAGAAAATGAAACCATTTCCCACGCGTCCTTATCTTCTAATAACGCACGCAGAAGTTTATTGTTTAAACCGTGTCCTGATTTATAACCCGTAAATTGACCAATCAAGCTGTGACCTAACAAATAAAGGTCACCGATCGCATCAAGAATCTTATGTTTTACAAACTCATCAGCGCAACGTAAACCATCTTCATTTAAAACTTTATCTTCATCAACAACAATCGCATTATCCAAACTGCCACCTAAGGCAAGATTATTTTCTCTTAGCATGTCGATATCTTTCATAAAGCCAAAAGTTCTTGCGCGACTGACTTCTTTAACAAAAGTAGTTGAAGAAAAATCCATCGTAGCCGTTTTTAAATGATCTTCAAATGCTGGATGTTCAAAATCAATCGTAAAGGTTACTTTAAAACCTTCAAAGGGTTGAAACTCAGCCCATTTATCACCGTTTTGAACTCTGATAGGACGTTTAATACGAATATATTGTTTTGGGCAGTCTTGTTCTTCAACGCCCGCAGATTGTAATAAGAAAACAAATGGACCTGCACTGCCATCCATAATAGGCACTTCTGCAGCACTGACATCAATAATAGCGTTATCAATACCTAAACCAGCAAAAGCAGATAATAAATGCTCAATGGTCGATATTTTTACATCACCCGAAACTAAGGTTGTTGAGAGAACAGTCTCTCCCACATTCAATGGAGTTGCTTTAATAGTTACTGGCTCGGCTAGATCAACTCGACGAAATATAATCCCAGAATTCACTTCAGCAGGCTGTATTGTTAAATATACTTTTTCTCCAGTATGAAGACCTACTCCAGTGGCTCGTATCGTATTTTTTAAAGTTCGCTGTTTAATCATGTAATAAATGAAGCCAATAAAGTCTAAAAGTTAAGAATTTTACCACATTAAAGATAAAAATATTCACCCGAGGACCGCCGTTATGACCATTACTAAGATCCTAAAATTAATCGACACCCTTTACAAAGGATTTTTTAATTTAAAATCAGAACATTCAATATTTGGCACAATTTGATATAGCCCTAATGGGGGAATTAATGCTAGTCTTAAGCATTGATTCCTCCAATCTAACGCTATGCTGAAAAGATATTTTCAAAAAGTAAGTCAAAGCGACACTTCTAGCAAAACAAATTTATTACAAAATATCTATCTTAAATGGGCTGATGAAAAGCGCATACACATTGATAATGCACAAGTTGAACTATTAAAAACCTTACAAATTACCCTCGACAACCTTGTTCTATGCGTTGAATATATTCAAATGCCATTGCTGTATAAGATCAACGCACAATCCCTTAAACAAAAAAGCTTATATATCTATGGTGATGTAGGACGTGGGAAATCCATGTTAATGCAATTGTTTTACGAGAACTGTCCTATTCCAAAGAAAAAACGCTATCACTACAGTCAATTTATGTGTGATTTACATGCTTTCAGCCATGAATACACTAAACTTAATAAATCTGAAATGATAGACGCCTATGCTAAAAAATTAAGTTCCGATTTCATCTTAATCTGTATCGATGAATTCTATGTAACGGATATTGCAGATGCTATGCTGCTGGAACGATTATTTACCAAGCTATTCGAACGTAACTTAACACTAGTCATCACCTCTAATAGACACCCAAACGATCTCTATAGAGGCGGTATTCAAAAAGACCAATTCTTAATATTCACAGAATTACTGCTAAATAACGCCAAAATCATGGCGCTAGACACCCATAATGATTACCGATTATCGTATTTAAAGTCAGCACAACAAGTTTTCCATTATCCACTGGGCGATAGTGCCGATCAGTATATTAAGACCACCTATGATCAACTCACCAAAAAGACACCCATAACCCCTTATTCAGTTGAAATTTTAGGTCGCACCCTTTCCCTCACATCGGCTTATCAAGACATTTTACTCACTAGTTTCAACGAACTCTGCGAACAACCGCTTGGTAGCCATGACTACCATCTCATTGCCCAACTCTTTAATGTTGTAATTATAGCTAACATTCCTAAGTTATCCTCTGAAAAACGTAATGAATCGAAACGTTTTATGACTTTAATTGATGCGCTGTATGAACATAATGTAAAATTGATCTGTACTGCGGACAGTCCAGCAGAAGATCTTTACCTTGATGGTGATGGGGCTTTTGAGTTTAGACGTACCGTATCAAGACTGATAGAAATGCAAGCTCAAAACTACTTAGATTCTGTCCATAACTAACTTTAAATAACCCAACTAAACAATAGGCAAAACAATGGTTGCATTAACTACACCCGTTTGTGATTTTGGAAAAAAAGCCATAGACTTTAAATTATTAGGAGTTGATAACCGCATGTGGACGTTACAAGACTGCATGGGAGATAAAGGATTGTTAGTGATGTTTATATCTAATCACTGCCCCTATGTTAAAGCAGTACAAAACCGACTCGTAAGAGATACCAATGAATTAAAACAATTGGGAGTCAATACGGTGGCTATCATGCCCAATGATACTATCGAGTATCCCGATGACTCTTTCGAGAACATGCAAATAATCAGCGCCGCTAATAATTACAGCTTCCCTTATTTACTAGATGACACACAAGCAGTTGCGCATGAGTATGGCGCCATCTGCACGCCGGATTTTTTCGGCTATAACAACCTGTTCGAATTACAGTACAGAGGCAGACTCGATGCAACCGGTAGGAATATAGACATCACTGATAGTCCTCGTGAGCTTTTCGAAGCGATGAAATTAGTCGCAGAAACAGGACAGGGGCCCAAAGATCAAATACCTAGCATTGGCTGCTCTATCAAATGGAAAAAAGGCTCTGAGCCCAACTAAACTCATCAATATAAATTCATTAACAAACCCAACAGAGAGTAAAAATATGTCAATTAAACGAATGGTAGATCTTGATTTAACTGGTAAAAGAGTATTAATCCGTCAAGATTTAAACGTGCCTGTAAAAAATGGTCAAGTGACCAGTGATATACGTATTCAGGCAAGTGTTCCTACTATTGAACAAGCCTTAGCAAAAGGCGCTGCTGTTATATTACTCTCACACCTTGGCCGTCCAGTTGAGGGCCAATATGACGACGAATCTTCTTTAAAGCCAGTTGCTGAGCGTTTAGCCAGTTTATTAGGTAAATCCGTTCGTTTAGAAAAAGATTGGATTAATGGAATTACAATTGCTCCAGGTGAAGTCGTTCTTTGTGAAAACGTTCGTTTTAACCTAGGTGAAGAAAAAAACAACGATGAACTGGGTAAAAAAATGGCGGCCCTCTGTGACGTATTTGTTATGGATGCTTTTGGTACTGCTCACAGAGCACAAGCCTCTACACATAGCGTTGCTAAATATGCCCCCATTGCTTGCGCAGGCCCTCTTTTAGGCAATGAGCTAGATGCATTAGGTAAAGCACTTGAAACACCCACTAAACCCTTAGTGGCTATTGTTGGCGGTTCTAAAGTTTCAACAAAATTAACTGTCTTAAAATCACTTTCAGAAAAAGTAGACCAACTGATTGTGGGTGGCGGTATTGCAAATACATTTATTGCAGCGGCTGGTTATCCAGTGGGTAAATCACTTTATGAAGCCGATTTAATAGATGAAGCCAAAGAACTTATTGCTGCTGCAAAAAAAGCGGGTTCTGACATCCCTATTCCAGTTGATGTAGTTTGTGCTAAAGAATTCTCAGAAACAGCTGAAGCCACTATCAAAAAAGTAGCTGATGTAGAAGCAGATGATTTAATTTTAGACATCGGTCCTGATACAGCAAATTTATATGCAGAAATCTTGAAATCTGCTGGCACTATTGTTTGGAATGGTCCTGTTGGCGTTTTTGAAATTGATCAATTCAGTCATGGCACACAATCATTATCAAAAGCCATCGCTGAAAGCAGTGCATTTTCAATTGCGGGAGGTGGCGATACTTTAGCGGCTATCGACAAATACGGCATTAATGATGATGTTTCTTATACATCGACAGGTGGTGGTGCCTTTTTAGAATTCTTAGAAGGCAAAGAACTTCCTGCCGTTGCTATATTAAAGACTAGAGGCTAAAACATCTCATAGCGCATAATTTCTGAACCTTGACCTTATGCGCTATAACTTGTACCCTGTATGTTAGATTTACTATCAGTCTGATCCATCAGGCTGAATGCTTTTTACTTATTTTAGGTTTAATAATGGCTAGAGTTACAATTGAAGATTGTTTAGAAAATGTAGAAAACCGTTTCAAATTGGTTTTATTGGCAAGCACAAGAGCGCGTCAATTAAGTCATGGTGCAACTGAATTTGTACCTAGAGGAAAAGACAAAGATACAGTAGTGGCTTTACGTGAAATAGCCGCGGGCCACGTTACAGTTGAAAACATAGCACTTCTTCATCGTGTTGGTGAATCGCACGACCATAACGCAATGTTCTAAATAATCTCTGCCTATGTCGAAAATAGCCGACGAAGTTATTACATTTCGACCCCAAGATGAACTAATACAGAAATTATGTTCCATCTTGTCTGGCTATCTAGATGCAGACCAAATCAAAGATTGCGTTCGCGCTTATGAGTTAGGCGCAGACGCACACTCAGGTCAATTCCGTAAAAGTGGCGAAGCCTATATTTGCCATCCTATTTCAGTAGCCATCATATTGGCAGAAATGCACATGGATGTCAGTGGCATAATGGCCGCCATCTTACATGATGTTATTGAAGACACCCCCATTACCAAAAAAGAACTGGCTAAAATGTTTAGCCAGGAAGTGGCTGATTTAGTCGATGGCGTGACTAAATTAACTAAAATCGATGGTAGATCACAGTCAAGAGCCGAAACTCAAGCTGAAAACGTTCGTAAGATGTTTTTGGCTATGGGTAAAGACCTACGTGTTATTTTAGTAAAATTAGCGGATCGTTTGCATAACATGCAAACCCTAGGGGTGATGCCTGCTGAAAAGAAACGCCGTATCGCACGTGAAACATTAGATATATACGCACCTATTGCAAACCGTCTGGGTATGAGCAAAATTCGACACAAACTCGAAGAACTCAGTTTTCAAGCAATGTACCCTATTCGGCACAAAGTTTTATCTCATGCCATAAAAAAATCCCGTGGCAATCGCAGTAAAGTCATTGATACCATAGAAGATACGATTAAAAATCGTATGGAACAAGCTTCATTACACTATGAGGTATCAGGTAGAGAAAAGAATATTTACAGCATTTATCAGAAGATGGTTCAAAAGAAACTATCCCTATCGGCTATTTTCGACCTGTATGCTTTTCGTATTTTTTGTGACAATGTAGATACCTGTTACCGTGCACTTGGTGTCATACACAATCTTTATAAACCCATTCCTGGACGCTTCAAAGATTACATTGCGCTACCCAAAGCTAACGGTTATCAATCTTTGCACACTATCGTCATAGGCCCTTACGGGTCGCCGATTGAAATTCAAATTAGAACGCATGAAATGCATCGTATGGCCGAGTCCGGCATTGCTGCGCATTGGCTTTATAAATCAGATGAAGATAAAACAGAAAAATTTCAAGCGCGCGCTAATGAATGGCTAAGAGATTTACTTGAGATACAAAAGACCGCAGGTGATTCCCTTGAGTTTATTGATAACTTAAAGATTGATCTCTTCCCGCAAGAAGTTTTTGTATTCACACCGAAAGGTAGCATTATTAAAATCCCTCGCGGGGCAACTATTATTGATTTTGCTTATGCCGTGCATACAGACATTGGTAATGCCTGCGTTTCTGCACGCATCGATAAACAACTCGTACCCTTACAAACTAAATTAGAAAACGGTATGACCGTAGAAGTTATCACCGCCTCATGGGCCAGACCAAATGCGCTCTGGCTAAATTACGTGACGACTGTCAAAGCACGTTCGAGTATACGTAATCACCTAAAACATTTTAAACAACAAGAAGCCATCAATTTAGGTCGACGCTTATTAGAAAAAGAACTACATACCTTACATGTCAACTTAGAAAGTATTGATGAATCACGGATTCAAACTTTACTCAAAGTACTTGAAATGACAGCACTAGATGATTTACTAGAGGATATAGGCTTAGGCAATAAAATGCCTTTTCTAATCGCAAAAAGACTCACGCAATCAGATATCAATGCCAATACCAAACTTGATGATAATGAAAACTCTCTACAAACACCTTTAATCATTAAAGGGACTGAAGGCATGGTCATCACATTGGCTAAGTGTTGTCGCCCTATCCCAGGTGATTCGATTATTGGTTACTTTAACCCTGGCAAAGGTATCGCTGTACACCACCATGCATGTCGTAATCATGCCGTTGTTAGAAAAAAACACACTAACTGGCTTGATGTTGAATGGTGTAAAAATGTTAGTGGTGATTTTCCAACCGAAATTCGCATCGAAATATTAAATCAACGGGGCGCTTTGGCCACTATTGCCTCTACCATTTCAAATCATGGTTCTAATATTGAAAATGTAACAGTCGTAGATCAAGATGATCGTGTTTGTGTAGATTTAATAACATTAACCGTTAACGATCGTGTCCATTTAGCAAAAGTCATGCGCCGTTTAAAAGAGCTGTCGATAGTAATAAAAATTACCCGAGTGAAAGGCTAAGGTTTAGCTTGTAATAATCTTGGGTTTAAACGATAATATTGTTTTTTAGCTGCTGATGCTAAAACATAATGGTGATCGAGTTGGTCCTCTCGCAACGATACGCTGTAAACCCCGCCAGGTCCGGAAGGAAGCAACGGTAGCAGCAGATTCGTGTGCCGGGATGTGGCTGATTCGGTTACCGCCCAATCAAGCAACTTAAACTATACGAGCCTGCAATGAATTACCAGGTTCTCGCCAGAAAATGGCGTCCTCATAATTTCAAAGAAGTCGTTGGTCAAGAACATGTTGTCCAATCGTTACTTAACGCATTGCAACATAATCGACTTCATCACGCCTATTTATTTACCGGAACACGTGGCGTTGGCAAAACCACACTCGCAAGAATACTCGCCAAGGCCATCAATTGCGAAAATCTTCAAGATAACGACCCATGTGATAAATGCACATCTTGCCTAGAAATAAATGAAGGCCGATACATAGATCTTATTGAGGTTGATGCTGCTTCGCGCACAAAAGTAGAAGATACCCGTGATTTATTAGATAACGCCCAATATGCACCGAATCAAGGTCGTTATAAAGTCTATATTATCGACGAAGTTCATATGCTTTCTGGCCACAGCTTTAATGCCTTATTAAAAACGCTAGAAGAGCCACCTGCTCACGTTAAGTTCTTATTAGCGACAACCGATCCTCAAAAAATCCCTGTTACCGTATTATCTCGTTGCCTACAATTCAATTTAAAACAGCTTTCGCCCAGTCAGATTTTTTCTCAGATGGCATTCATTCTCGATCAAGAAAAAATAGAATTTGAGCCGACCGCATTAAAATCTCTATCTCGCGCTGCAGATGGCAGTATGCGTGACGGCTTAAGTCTATTAGATCAAGCGATCGTGTATGGCAACGGCATGGTTAAATCTAACGATGTTAATACCATGTTGGGCACCGTTGCTTTGCAGCCTATTGATGATATTTTACTTGCCCTAGCCAATAATGATGCAGAAGCCATACTAAATAAAATCGCAGAAATTGATAATTTAACACCTAATTTTAACGATGTTTTACAGCAACTATTACAAGTGCTACATCGTGTCGCATTAACCCAACATATCCCCGGGTTTAGGGACGAAAACTTTGACAGTGAACTTATCAACACACTAACAACACAATTATCCCCCGAAGATATACAACTGTTTTACCAAATTGGCTTAATGGGGCAAAAAGACCTAAATTTAGCACCCGATCCACGCAGTGGATTTGAAATGGTAATGCTACGAATGCTAACATTCAAACCCGCCAGATTAACGCAGAAACATGTTACCACTCCCCCAGTAAAAACACCGAGCACGCCAAAACACAGAGCACCTGTTATTACACCAAAGCCACCTGAAATTGAAACAGCGTCTCCGCTTCAATCAATTCAGCCCGCTATAAAAAACACGACCGACTTTAAAGATACTTCATGGTTATCCATGATATCAGCTATGAAACTCGTCGGCATGACCAAAGAATTCGCCAATCATTGTGCGCTTGAATCACTTGATGACACTAGCTGTAACTTGATCATCAATCCGAATCACATTGTGAGTACTAAAGCTCAAGAATCATTGCAAGCAGCCTTACGCAAATATACTGGATCAGCCCAGTTAAAACTCACTGTTAAATCAATAAAAAACACGATTGAAACACCCGCTGTTCAAATAACAAAAGAACGCGCAAACTTACAACAAACGGCGGTTGATACCATTAATGCAGACCCCAATATTTTAAATTTAAAAAATCAATTTGATGCTCGAATATTACCCGGCACCATCGAACCTGTAAAAACGAAAGAGGAAACCCAATGAAAAATGCTTTAGGCAACTTAATGCAACAAGCACAAAAAATGCAAGAAGACCTAAAAAACGTCCAAGACGAACTAGCATTAATGCAAGTACAAGGTGAATCGGGCGCCGGATTAGTTTCTGTTATAATGAGCGGAAAACGCGAAGCTAGAAAAGTCACAATCGACCCTAGCCTGTTAGACGATAAAGATATGCTAGAAGATCTGATTGCTGCTGCCATCAATGATGCTGTTAATAAAGTCAGCAAAATGAAGAAAGAAAAAATGTCTGATATCACATCAGGCATCCCATTACCTCCCGGTTTCAAACTTCCTTTCTAATATGATCAAAAAAGGCTTATTAGGGCAGTTAATACAAAATTTTTGTTGCCTCCCCGGTGTTGGGCCCAAATCGGCTCAACGCATTGCCTTTTACATGCTACAACGCGACAGAAATGGAGCGAAACTACTCGCAGAAACATTACTCGCCGCATTAAAAAATATCGATCATTGCCAGCGTTGCCGCACCTTAACTGAAAACACGGTGTGTGAAATTTGTGAAGATACCTCACGAAACAATGCTTTGCTTTGTATTGTAGAAAACCCTGCAGATGCTTGGATCGTTGACCAAGCGACTGCATTTAAAGGCTATTATTTCATTCTACACGGTAAGTTATCGCCACTGGATGGTATTGGTCCTACTGAACTTGGATTAAATCTACTAGAAGAGCGACTAGCCAAAGGCGACATTCAAGAAATTATCCTAGCCACCAATTCTACTGTCGAAGGTGAGGCAACGGCTTACTTTATTAGTGAGATAGCCAGAAAATATCAAGTGAATGCCAGTCGGTTAGCACATGGCGTACCGATGGGTGGAGAACTTGAATTTATCGACAGTGGAACGCTTTCACATGCGTTTAAAGGACGCAGATTACTCTGAGAAATACTGATGAACAATTGCCTATTCTGCAAAATGGTCGCGGGTGACATTAAACCCGATGTTGTTTATGAAGATGACTCCGTACTTGCTTTTAGAGACATTAACCCGCAAGCACCCGTACATCTTTTAATCATCCCTAAACAGCATATTAAGACATTAAATGATCTTGATAATACAGAACTTGCCGGACATTTAATTCTAACAGCTGCAAAACTGGCTAAAACAGAAGGTCTTGCAGAAGACGGTTATAGAACCTTATTTAACTGCAACCCTAAAGGCGGCCAAGAAGTTTATCACCTTCATTTACACTTACTCGCCGGCCGTCAAATGACTTGGCCACCCGGCTAAATAAACTGTTTTAGAAACTCAGGAATACGCCGTTCTAACCAATACTCGGGTTTGAATGGCATTCCGCCACTAATAAAACCCACATGCCCTCCTCCTTCAGTCACTTCAACTTGCACACAGGGTGATAAGTTATCTTGCGTGGGCAATACTTCTGGCGTCATAAAAGGGTCGTCTATAGACTGTATGACTAAGGTAGGCACAGCAATAGATTTTAAAAATTGCTGAGAACTTGATCGTTGATAATAATCATGTACATCTTTAAAGTCATGTAATCTTGCCACAACTTGATCATCGTATTGCCAAAATGACTTTATATGTGACACATCTCCCAACTCAGCAATTTTACTTGCCTCATCCACAAGACCTAAGTGCTCTAAATAACGTTTTTTTGCGCTGAGATAGACTTTCAATTCATCTAACAATTTATAGCGATACAACCTAGAAAACCCTTTATCTAAAGTTGTTGCACAGATACTTAAGACTAAGGGCACTGAGACGGCCACAGCAGCGCTTAAAGACACGTTATCTTTTGATTCACCCAACCATTTTAATAAAACGTTACCTCCCAATGAAAACCCCACCATGGCAATCGGTGTATCAGGTTCCCGTGCACGTATCGTTTGATACAAAAAACCTATGTCCTCCGTTTCACCAGAGTGATAGCAGCGTGCAGAGTGGTTTAACTCGCCACTACAACCTCTAAAGTTTAATGTAACCGTTCGAAAACCATCTAATAACAATTGCGCTTGTAAGCCGCTTATATAAGTTGATTGAGAACTACCCGTTAAGCCATGTAATAAGACAATCAGTGGTTGATGCGCTTCACCCACCCAATCAACATCAATAAAATCATTATCCGGTGTTATTAATCGCTCTCTACGTAAAGAAGACTGTAAGGTAGTTTTTCTAAACAAAAAGGGATAAATAGTTTGTAAATGCGGATTTTTTAACCACCACGCACTTTTATAAGATGACTTAATAAAGGTCGACATAAATGTAGCTATCTAGGCAGATTTACTTTTTATAAAAGCACCCGTAAACCCCACTTGTCGCCAAGCTTCATACAATACGATAGCCACAGTATTCGATAAATTCAAACTACGACTTTCTGCTTGCATGGGCAAGTATAGGCAGTGCTCTTCACCCATCTCTTGTAACATAAGCGCAGGAATACCTCGTGTCTCAGGACCAAATATAAAGGCATCACCGTCTTCAAATTCAACTTCACTCACAATACGTGTGCCTTTAGTCGTTAGTGCAAAAAGCCGATTCGGTTTAACAGTCTCTTGAAAGGCTTCGAAAGAAGGATGGACTTTAACAGCAACCCATTCATGATAGTCCAAGCCCGCACGTCTTAATTTCTTATCATCTAACTCAAAACCCAGTGGCCCAATAAGATGTAATTGTGTGCCTGTATTAGCACATAAGCGAATGATATTCCCTGTATTTGCAGGTATCTCAGGTTCAAATAAAACAATGTGAAACATAAAGATTAGAGACCTTTTAAACTAACTATAATTTCGATTAACATCAAGATTAATTCTATATACTATTACAAACAAGTATTGTATTCAGTATTAACGAATGCGCCTGGTTATTTATTCATTAATTCACGGAAAATTACATGCACTCGACACTTAGCACGGTTGAAATTAAGCCAAAATCAACTCATAAATACTCAATTATTTGGATGCATGGCTTAGGAGCGGATGGTCATGACTTTGAAGGCTTAGTGCCTGAACTACAGCTTACTACTCAAGATCACATACATTTTATTTTTCCTAATGCACCCATTCAAGCCGTTACCATTAATGGGGGGGCCGAAATGAGAGCTTGGTACGATATATTAGAAAGAACGCTAGAACGCAAAGTGGATATCAATGGCATTCATGAGTCTGTAAACTCAATCCATACCCTGATTGATAACGAAATAGAAAAAGGCATCTCCGCTAACAATATATTATTAGCAGGCTTCTCACAAGGTGGTGTTATTGCTCTGCATGCGGGCCTAACCAGCAAACACAATCTAGCGGGTATTATTGCCCTCTCTACGTATTTTCCTACCATCAATGAACTCACAACACCTAAAAGCACACCCATTTTTATGGCTCATGGGGTGCTAGATTCGATTGTTAATATTGAATCGGGAAAAAGTGTTTTTAATACGCTGAATAACGCTAATTATGCTATTGAATGGCATGACTACTTAATGGAACATTC
>CANGLL010000022.1 GCA_947454605.1 Methylococcaceae bacterium
GTAGCGGAATTGTTTTTTGAGCTTAAGGACTGGAGTAAAGTAAGAACGGCCGTTATTGCTGATAATTTGTTACAAGTACGTACTCAAAATACCTCGCAACGGTTTTGTAGTGAGATTACGTCCCGCTTAAAAAAACTAACGCTGCAAGAATTAGAATTGTTAGTGCAGGGTAACTCTCAGGAACAAGTTCATCTTTTATGGGTAGCGCTGTGTCGAAGGTACACTTTGATTGGTGATTTTGCCGTTGAAATAATTCGCGAGCGCTTTATCAGTCTTAAAGTAGATTTAAATACGGAAGACTTTGAAGCGTTTATTCATAAAAAGTCAGAGCGCCATGATGAACTTGTAACCATAAATCCCACAACCAGAAATAAATTACGCCAAGTGTTATTTAAAATGTTGCGAGAGGCTGATTTAATAAGTGCAGATAATACTGCCATGACGACAAATCTTGCCATTGATGATGATTTAATCAATGTAGCTTTAAATATGGGACATTTTAAATCCAAAGAAGATGCCGTTGTTACTGCGTTAAGAGAGTTTATCAATCGACGTAAACAATTAGAAATTGTTGCTCTATTTGGTCAGTTTGAGCCTGATCAAGATTATGATTATAAGCAAGGGCGACTTACTTGGAATTATTAGTGGATACTTGCGCATGGTCACATGCGCAACTCCACAACGGTTTGAAAACCTTACTTTCTCCCTCAATTTACTTTAATGTAGTGTAAATCTAAATCTTATATTGCGTATCTGTTGTATTAAATACGTACAATAGTACTAGTGGGTAAATAGATTATATGAGGTATATATGGCTTATTCAATTGAGTGGATCAATCAGTGTAATGGCCAAAAAAAACAAGCGCAGATACCTACCCCGGCGGGTTTATTGTCTGTCGGCTTATGTGATGATGTGATTTGTTATGCCACGTGGGAAGCTATAGAGTCTATTAATGAGTCAGTCGATCCGGCATTTTTATTGTCATCATTAGAAATTAATCATACGCAAGACACCCTGCCTATTAAGCTTTTAAGGCATGGAACTTTGTTTCAACATAGTGTGTGGGCAGAAATGGCTAATATTCCTTGGGGCCATACACGTACTTATTCCGAGATTGCTCATAAGATTAGCTCTGCACCCAGAGCAGTCGGTAATGCTTGTCGGGCTAATCCTTATCCGTGGTTAATCCCGTGTCATCGTGTCGTCGCTGTTTCTGGCTTAGGCGGTTATAGTGGCCAAACTGTGGGTCCTCTAATGGCCATTAAAGAAAAATTATTATCCTATGAGTCCGCGACAAAATCATGAACTCCAGTGCTTTAATTGAACAATTTCTTGATGCTGTATGGGTAGAGCAGGGCTTAAGCGAGAATACCTTATCGGCTTATAGCAGTGATTTAAGAATTTACGCTCAATGGTTAGGTCAAAAAGATATGTTGGCCGTTGATACCGCTGATATCTCGGCATTTTTAGCTAATCGCTATCAAGAAGGGCTGGGTAGTAGAACTGCAGCGCGTATTTTATCAAGTTTAAGACGCTTTTATGGCTATTACATCCGCGAGAATAAAATCACCAAAGATCCCACCGCGTTAATAGAAGCACCTCATATCGGGCGCTTATTGCCCGTTCCGCTCTCAGAGCACGATGTCGAATTATTATTAGATGCCCCAGAAGTTACAAATTTACAGGGTTGTCGAGATAAGGCCATGTTAGAAATGTTGTATGCCACCGGCTTACGGGTCTCTGAGTTGGTTGGTTTAAAGTTTTCCCAAATTAGCTTTAGACAAGGTGTGGTCAGAATTATCGGTAAGGGCAATAAGGAGCGCTTGGTGCCCGTTGGCGAAGAGGCGATGGCCTGTTTAGAAACCTATATTAATCAAGCCCGGGAAGGCTTATTGGGTAATCAACAATCGGATTATTTATTTGTCACAAATCGTGCAGATGGCATGACAAGACAGGCGTTTTGGCATATTATCAAACGTCATGCGAAAAAAGCAGGTATTACTAAAGACATCTCACCGCATACTTTGCGGCATGCATTTGCGACCCATTTATTAAATCATGGCGCAGATTTGCGGGTAGTGCAGTTGTTATTAGGTCATTCTGATCTATCCACCACCCAAATTTATACGCATATTGCGCGGGAGCGCTTAAAAGAATTACATTTAAAATTTCATCCTAGAGGATAGTTAATATGACACAAAATGTTCATCCCACTGCTTACATTGCGGCTGATGTGGTGTTAGGCGAAAATCTTACTGTGGGGCCTTTTGCTGTGATTGAGAGTGGTGCTGTTATTGGCGCACATTGTCAGATTGGTGCACATGCTGTGGTGCATGGGCATGTTAAAATGGGTGAGGGTAATGTGTTACATCCCCATGCGGTATTAGGCGGATTGCCCCAGGATACCGGCTTTAAACCCGAGACGGAATCTTGGTTGATTATTGGGGATAATAATCATTTTAGAGAAGGTTTTACGGCGCATCGCGCGTCTAAAGAGCACGCAGAAACGGTGATTGGTTCTGGGTGTTTTTTTATGAATAACAGTCATGTGGCGCATGATTGTCATGTGGGAAACAATACTATTTTTGCTAATAACGTGGCGATTGGTGGCCATGTTGAAGTGGGTAATAATGTGTTTATGGGGGGGGCTGTGGTCGCGCATCAGTTTTGCCGAATTGGTTCTTATGCCATTGTGCAAGGCACGACTGGATTAAATATGGATGTGATTCCCTATATGTTAATTGGTGGCAGACCCGCTAAGCATTATCGTTTAAATACCGTGGGCTTAAGACGCGCCGGTATTACAGGCGATCGTTATAACGTGTTGTCTTCGGCTTTTAGGTTATTAAAAAACAAACAAAGTTTGGATGCTTTAGAAGAAACGCCGGAACTTAAGCATTTAAAAGACTGGTTAGCCGTTAAATCAAAACGCGGCACGCATGGTTTTGTAGATATATCTTTGTAAGTTTAATTTCTAATATTGTAAATTCCTCGTATTTTATTGCATAAATAAGCCTATAATCATTAGGCTTATTACATCTCAGTTTAATAGTTATTCTTACTTAACACGATATAAGTAATAAAGAATAACTTGCTCCTTGAAATCATGCGGATGATCCCTAATATCCGTGCCAATTAAAACACCCTTTATTAGGTATCAATCATGCGTATGGACAAATTAACCAGCAAGTTTCAGGCGGCATTAGCGGATGCGCAGAGTCTTGCTTTAGGAAAAGATCATCAATTTATAGAAC
Organism: Methylococcaceae bacterium; assembly: GCA_947454605.1. Lineage (GTDB taxonomy): Bacteria > Pseudomonadota > Gammaproteobacteria > Methylococcales > Methylomonadaceae > Methylobacter_C. The sequence goes on from CANGLL010000022.1 coordinate 3,256, forward strand.
CCGTGCATTTAATGACGGCTTTGTTAGAACAAGAAGGCGGTAGTATCAAGCCGTTATTAGCTCAAATCGGTATTAATACGCAGTTATTGCGTACGGAGTTAAATGCCGAGTTTAACCGTATTGCCACGGTATCGGGTTCTGGGGGTGATGTACAAATCTCTAATGAATCTTCTCGTTTACTTAACTTAACCGATAAATTAGCTCAAAAGCGTAATGATAAATTCATCTCCAGCGAGTTGTTTTTATTGGCGGCTTGTGAAGAGAAAGGTTATCTAAGTCAATTATTTAAAAAGTTAGGTCTCAGCACTAAGGCGGTAGAAATGGCGATCGATAAAATGCGCGGTGGTGAAGCGGTAGATGATGCAAATGCAGAAGATCAACGCCAAGCGTTAAACAAATACACCATTAATTTAACAGAGCGCGCTGAGCAAGGTAAGTTAGATCCTGTGATTGGGCGTGATGATGAGATCCGTCGTACCATTCAGGTCTTACAACGTCGAACTAAAAATAATCCAGTCTTAATTGGTGAGCCTGGCGTGGGTAAAACCGCGATTGTTGAGGGGCTAGCGCAGCGTATTGTGAATGGTGAGGTGCCAGAAGGTATAAAAGGCAAGCAAGTTTTGTCGTTAGATATGGCGGCTCTAATTGCGGGCGCTAAATTTAGAGGTGAATTTGAAGAACGCCTGAAAGCGGTCTTAAATGATTTGGCTAAACAAGAAGGCCAAGTGATTCTGTTTATTGATGAGCTACACACCATGGTGGGGGCTGGTAAAGCAGAAGGAGCTATGGATGCAGGTAATATGTTAAAGCCCGCTTTGGCCAGAGGTGAGTTACATTGTGTGGGAGCCACTACCTTAGATGAATATCGTAAATATGTCGAAAAAGATGCGGCTTTAGAGCGTCGTTTTCAAAAGGTGATGGTTGATGAACCTTCGGTTGAAGATACGATTGCCATCTTACGTGGCTTAAAAGAAAAGTATGAAGTGCATCATGGTGTAGAGATTACTGATCCTGCCATTGTAGCTGCGGCCACCTTATCTTATCGCTATATTGCAGATAGACAATTACCCGATAAGGCGATTGATTTAATTGATGAGGCGGGGAGTCGTATCCGTATGGAGATTGATTCTAAGCCCGAAGAAATGGATCGTTTATATCGTCGTTTAATCCAGTTAAAAATAGAACAGGTTGCGTTAAAGAAAGAAAAGGATATGGCTTCTAAGAAACGCTTAACATCGCTTGAAACGGATATCGCCGAGTTAGAGAAAGAATATTCTGATTTAGAAGAAGTTTGGAAAGCCGAAAAGGCATTGTTACAAGGTTCTGCTAGCATTAAAGAAAAGTTAGACCAAGCAAAAACAGATTTAGAAGCGGCCACTCGTGCAAATGATTTTGGGCGTATGTCTGAGTTGCAATACGGTATTATTCCGGCCTTAGAAAAGCAATTATCCATTTCGGTGCCTGATGAGTCACATAAGATGACGCTGTTGCGTAATAAAGTGACTGATGAAGAAATTGCTGAAGTGGTTTCTAAATGGACAGGTATACCCGTTTCTAAGATGATGGAAGGCGAGCGTGAAAAGTTATTAAGCATGGAAGACTATCTTAGTAAGCGTGTGGTTGGCCAAACAGAAGCACTTAAAGCCGTAAGTAATGCGATTCGTCGTTCTAGAGCAGGTTTATCGGATCCTAATCGTCCTAATGGTTCGTTTTTATTCTTGGGCCCAACGGGTGTGGGTAAAACTGAGTTATGTAAAGCCTTAGCGGAGTTTATGTTTGATACCACCGATTCTATGGTGCGTATTGATATGTCTGAGTTTATGGAGAAGCATTCGGTAGCACGTTTAATCGGGGCGCCTCCGGGATATGTGGGTTATGAAGAAGGCGGCTATTTAACGGAGTTAGTCAGACGTAAGCCGTATTCAGTGATTTTGATGGACGAGATAGAAAAGGCGCATCCGGATGTGTTTAATATCTTGTTACAAGTTTTAGATGATGGGCGTTTAACAGATGGGCAAGGCAGAACGGTCGATTTTAGAAATACCGTGATTGTGATGACGTCTAATATTGGTTCTGACATTATTCAAGAGTTATCGGGTGAAGCGTTGTATCCGGTCATGAAGGCGGCGGTGATGGAAAGAGTCAGTCAGCAATTTAGACCAGAGTTTATTAATCGTATCGATGAGGCGGTGGTTTTCCATCCGCTCGCTAGAGAGCAAATCAGAGCGATTTCTAGTATTCAGATTGAACATCTACGCGTACGTTTAAGAGATAAAGAGATTGGTTTTGAAATTTCTGATCAAGCGTTGGATATTTTAGGTGAGGCTGGTTTTGATCCTGTGTATGGGGCAAGACCAATGAAGAGAGCGATTCAACAACAGCTTGAGAATCCGTTAGCGCAATCTATCTTGGGTGGGGCGTTTATGGCGGGTGATACCATTAATGTGACTGCAGATGAGACAGGCTTACTTTTTAGTAAAGCTTAAATCGAGTCTAATATTTTATAAAGCGTAAAAAGAAAAACTCGTTGCCTTCATACCAAAGGGTATGAAGGCAACGAGTTTTTTATTGGGTTTTAATTAAAGATTAACTTGCCGATTGATTGCCATCAACTAGAATCTTTAATTTAAGCCCTGGGTGTATGCCTTTGGCAAGGGCTGTTACGTTGTTTTTACGTAGGTCATTAACCGATACGTTAAACTTTTTAGAAATTTGATTTAAGGAATCATTTTTACCCACGGTATAACTGATTAAGCGCATGGGTGCAGCACTTGCTACTTGTTGATTAGCCGCTTTAATCGTTAGTTTTTTTCCCAGTGTTAAGGCTGAGTTAACGGTTACATTATTCCAAGCGGCCAATTCTTTGGGCGATACAGAGAAGTGACGAGAGATGGTTGTAATATTGTCGCCTTTTTTAACGGCATAACTTTGGCTAGCAGAAGCTTTGGGTTTGCTTGGGTTTTCTAGCTGTGCCAGTACAGATTTGTTTAAATTAGGTTTCGCCTCATTCGGTATTTGAATATTCATACCCAGATGAATGGCATCACTCTTCATATGATTTAAGAGGCGTAAAGTTTTAGGTGTGGTGTGATTCTTAGTTGCAATGCTGGCTAAGTTTTCACCGGCTTTAACTTTGTAAGCGATCGTAATCGGTTTTAGCAAGTCTTGACGATTATCTTTGTTTAACGCAAAAGCGGGTGCACGTTGCGCAAATAAGTATTTTTGTGAAACCCGTTCAGACAAGGGTAATTCAGCTAGTTTGCTCTTAAAGTCTTCAGCTTGAGCCACTGGTACTAAAAGACGGTGCGGGCCTTGGGGAGCTGTACTGCCTTTATTAAAACCGGGGTTTAGTTTTAAAAATGCATGCAAGGGTGTGTTCGCTAATTCCGCGGCTTTGTTTAAATCCAGCGGTGATTTAATATCAACAACTTCAAAGTATGGTCTGTTGGGAATGTGTTGTAGATTAATGTTATATTCATCAGCGTTACCAAAGATTTGGGCAATGGCTAATAAACGCGGTACATAATCTTCTGTTTCTGCAGGTAAATCTAATGACCAATAATCAGTGGGTAGTTTAAGTTCTGTGTTTTTATCAATGGCTTTCTTTAAACGACCTTGACCACAATTGTAAGAGGCAAGGGCCAATAACCAATCGCCATTGAATGTTTCACTGAGTTCTTTTAAATAGGTGGTGGCTGCTTTTGTTGATGCCCAAATATCTCTACGGCCATCATACCAATCGTTTTGTTGTAAACCATAGTCTCTGCCAGTGGCGGGTACAAATTGCCAAAGTCCTGACGCATCTGCTTTAGAATAGGCATCGGGTACAAAAGCACTTTCGACCACAGGCAGCAAGGCCAATTCACCGGGCATATGGCGCGCTTCAATTTCATCTAAAATATGCGCTAAGTAAGGTTCTGCGCGTTGTTGGATAATGGCTAGCGCTGCAGGATGATCTAGATACCATTCTAATTCTTTATCTACCCGAGGATTATTAAAATCAGGTAAAGAATAAAGCGATAACATGCGCTCCCAAACCGTGTTCTTATGGTTAGATGCTGTTTTAGAGGCTCTATGTAGGTGTAAATTGTGATGTTTGTGGTGGCTGCTATTTTCTTCTTGTGGAGAGATAATAGGCGCGGATTCTGAGAGATTTAAGGATTGTTTAGCTGAATCACTACAGCCCACAAGGATGAGGGTAGTCAATATAGCCAACAAATTAAGAGAACGGTTAAGTTTAACGCGTGTCATTTATAAACCTTATATTTACTTTCTTCAAATAAATGATAACATTTTTTTATAGAAATATCATTAACACAATTAATGTGATGGAATTTATCAATAATGAAGCGTAACTTTTTGTTTTCATGGTATCAAACCCCCAGAGGAAAATTACTCAGAGACCTTGAGGTGGAGTACCTAAAAAAGTCTATCACGGTGAGTTGTCAGCAAGAAGTCCTGCAAATTGGCGGTTTAAATTGGGAAAGTGAATTTGTAGACTGCAGTTTATATAAAAGTTACACCATTCTTGATGCGAAAGGCTTGGGTTGCCCAACGGCCCGGCATATTAATGCCAAAGCGTACGCTTTACCGATTCAAACAGAGTCTATGGATATGGTGATTTTGCCACATTTATTAGAGTTTGATACGCATCGCTTTCAAACCATGCGTGAAATTGAACGTGTTTTAAAGCCAGAAGGCGTATTAGTGGTGCTTAACTTTAATCCTTTAAGCTTTTGGGTGAGATATCAGTTTTTATTAGAAAAGAAATGGTCAGATTCATGGCGGGGGTTCTTTATTTACCGCGCAAGGACAATGGATTGGTTAAAGCTCCTTAATTTTGAAGTACTTGCCACATCAAAATTTCATTTAGATTATATCAGTACCAAACAAGGTCGCTCTATGAATGGGGGCTTTTCACTTTTTTATTCGGCTTATGCCGTGAGAGCGATTAAACGTCGTTATAATATAATCCCTTTAACGCCCGTTAAAAACTTTGCCACTCAGTTAAGCTTAGTGAGCTCCATGAATTCAGTCGCCCAAAAAAATAAACATGAGTAATGTCGTTATTTATACGGATGGTGCTTGTCGAGGTAATCCAGGGCCAGGGGGATGGGGTTTAATTCTTAATTACAAAGGTATCGAAAAAGAGTTATTTGGTGCAGAAAAGTACACTACGAATAATCGGATGGAGTTGATGGCGGTTATAAAAGCGGTGGAAGCTTTAAAACAACCCTGTGACATAACACTGTTTAGTGATTCGAGTTACGTGCTTAAAGGTATTACGGATTGGATGCCTAACTGGAAGCAAAGAGGTTGGAAAACAGCGTCTAAAGCGCCGGTTAAAAATGAAGATTTATGGCGACGCTTAGATGCACTAATTTATGATCATAAAATTGAATGGTGCTGGGTAAAAGGCCATTCAGGTAATGCTGGGAATGAAAGAGCTGATCAGTTAGCTAATAAAGGCATTGATACTTTGTTATAAAAACCCCGTAAACTTATTTTTTTGTATCTATAAGGTTTTTAAGGTTCGCAAAAGGGTTATGCGTGACAATGTTAGCACTGATACTTGCTGATTTTGAAGTGCTAAAGCGCGTTTCTTCGTAGCGTTGATGTTCATTATCATGGCAATAAAGGCAAAGTAATTCCCAATTGCTACCATCACTAGGGTTGTCATCATGATTATGGTTTTTATGATGGACAGTCAATTCTGTAATAGTCGTATGTGTAAACTCACGCGCACATCTGCCACAAATCCAAGGGTAAAGTTTAAGGGCTTGGCCTCGATAAGATTGTTCTCTGAGTTCTTGGTTACGTCTGGCGTCGGTTACGATTTGGTTCAACTTATCTTTATTGGGCTGTACTTTTTTAATCGTCATAATAAATAGCTGTTCGGTGAAACGAGTGGGTTACATTACAAAAAATGAAGCGATGTAGAGGCCGATAATGAGTATGAGGCCATACTTTATTTTTTCTTTTAGGGTTAGGCCTAACAAGGTCAATTGGAGATTGCTTTTTTGGGTGTTCCATACTGAGCTAACACGTCTATCCATAGCATAATAGATGCGGGGCAGAACCTTAGCAATAAAGTACATTGGAATGCTTAGCACACTCATGATGATATAAAACACCACGATCTGTGTTTCATGCATTTCGGTATGAAAATTTTCTTCAATCACATTGTCAAGCATCGATTCGACGCCTTCAAATATCAGATGCGCCATTTCAGCGATACTCTCTATGATTAAGTGGATGCCTTCAACTATTAACTCTAAAATAATATCGGGTATGGTAAATATAACTATAACAGCTGTGATTAACAGTAGCTTTATTATATTTTTATAACTTATCGAAATCATTCATCATCCAGTGTTTGATTTTAATGGGGTTATTTTATGCTTTGTGTCCAAACTTTAGCATTTCTAAACATTCTCATCCACGCACCGTATTCTTGCCACTCTTCTGGATGCCAAGAGTTTTGAATGGCTCTAAAGCAACGCTCTGGATGTGGCATCATAATGGTAAAACGGCCATCAGAATTGGTAAGACCGGTTATGCCAAAAGGGGATCCATTGGGGTTGGCCGGAAATTCTGTGGACCTATTGCCATAGTTATCAACATATGAAACGGCAATGTTGTTTGCGTTGATAGTCGTTTGGATATCATCTGCAAACTCGGCTCTTCCTTCCCCATGGGCAACTGCCACTGGTAGTTTAGAGCCAGCCATGCCGGTAAAGAAGATAGAGGGTGAGGGTTGGATTTCGACCATGGCCACTCGGGCTTCAAATTGTTCTGAACGATTACGCTTAAAGCTCGGCCAGTGTTCTGCACCAGGGATAATATCTTTTAATCCTGACATCATTTGGCAACCATTACATACGCCAAGACCGAATGTATCAGGTCGGTTAAAGAATGCTGTAAATTCTTCTCTAGCGCGGGTGTTAAATAAGATAGATTTAGCCCATCCGCCCCCAGCACCTAATACATCACCATAAGAGAAGCCGCCGCAAGCGACTAAGCCGGTAAAGTCACTTAAACTGACACGACCATGAATAATGTCAGTCATGTGGACATCGATGCTGGTGAAGCCGGCTCGGTCAAAAGCGGCTGCCATTTCAACATGACCATTAACGCCTTGTTCTCTTAATATGGCGACTTTGGGTCTATCAGTAGTCGCATATTGACGTGTGATGTCGTCATTAATATCGAATGATAAAGTAGCGCTTAGGCCTGGATCTTTGTCATCTGCAATACGATCAAATTGTTGTTTTGCACAATCTGGATTGTCACGCATGGCTTGCATACGGTAGCTGACTTCTGACCAGATGGTTTGTAGTTCTGCACGTGTAGCTGAATAAGCCAGTTGATGGTTAAAGTGAATAGATAAGCGAGGTTCTTGAGTTACTTTACCCAGACTGTGAGTGTTATTGGCTAATCCTGCATCACTTAGTATTTTAAGTACAGCATCAATCTCACTGACTTTAACTTGGATGGCAGCACCTAACTCTTCATTAAATAGTGCGGATAAGACATCATTACCTAATGCATCAATGGCTATATCAGCGCCAAGGCGGCTCGCAAACATCATTTCAGCCACTGTGGCTAATAAACCGCCGTCTGAACGGTCATGATAGCTGAGTATTTTTCCTTGGCTATTGAGTGTTTGAATCGATGTAAAGAAGGCCTTTAATAACGCAGGGTCATCAACGTCGGGGCAATCATGTGTTTGGCCGATTTGATTGTAGACTTGTGCCAGTATGGATCCACCCAAACGGCTTTTGCCTAGGTTGATAAACAGTAATTGAGTGGCTTCGTTATTTAACCATTTAAGTTGTGGTGTTAGTGTTTTGCTAATGTCTACAACGGGGGCAAATGCAGTGACAATTAATGATAACGGTGAGGTCATCACTTTTTCTGCTCCGTTATCTTGCCATACCGTTTTCATAGATAAAGAGTCTTTACCTACGGGAATAGCGATACCTAGGGCAGGGCATAAATCGATGCCGACTGCTTTTACGGTATCGAATAGTTCGGCATCTTCACCTTGATAACCTGCAGCCGCCATCCAATTGGCAGATATTTTAATTTTGTTGAGTGCCGCGATGTTGGCGGCTGCAATATTGGTGATGGCTTCACCAATGGCTAAACGACCTGAGGCGGGTGCATTAATAACGGCGACAGGTGCGCGTTCACCCATAGCCATGGCTTCACCTGTGTAGGCATAAAAGCCAGAAGCGGTAACAGCAACATCGGCTACGGGTACTTGCCATGGGCCTACCATTTGGTCTCTAGCTACTAAGCCGGTTACTGAACGATCACCAATGTGTATTAAGAAACTTTTGTCTGCTACAGCAGGGAATGACAATACACGTGCTACGGCGTCTTTAATATCAACAGTGTTGAAGTTTAATGCAGTGGTTTCTGGTTGCACATGCGCTGTATGTCTATGCATTTTGGGTGGCTTACCAAATAAGATAGACATGGGGATGTTGACGGGTTTGTCGTTTAATAATGCGTCATTCAAGGTGAGGTGTTCTTCGTTAGTGGCTTCCCCAATAACAGCATACAGGCAGTGTTCACGCTCACAGAAAGAGGCGAATAGGTCAAGTGATTCTGGTTTAATGGCGACAACATAGCGTTCTTGTGCTTCATTGCACCAGATTTGCATGGGCGACATGCCTTTATCAGCAATGTTGACTTTACGTAATTCAAAACGTCCACCACGGTCACAGTCATGAATGATTTCAGGCACGGCATTTGATAACCCGCCTGCGCCAATGTCATGAATAGATACAATCGGTGTATCACTACCGAGTGAGTTGCAGTGGTTGATGACTTCTTGGCAGCGACGTTCCATTTCTGGATTTTCACGCTGTACTGAGGCAAAGTCTAAATCTTCTGAGCCTGAACCTGATGCCTGCGAAGAAGCAGCGCCACCGCCTAAGCCTATCAGCATCGCGGGACCACCCAAGATAATAATTAAGGAACCGGCCGGGATGGGTTGTTTGTCAATTAACATGGGGCGTATGTTGCCCATGCCGCCCGCTATCATAATGGGTTTGTGGTAGCCTTTATATTCGTTGCTATTTGATCCTGGTGCGGCTTGTTCAAAGTTTCTAAAGTAGCCGGCGATATTGGGTCTACCAAACTCGTTATTAAAGGCAGCGCCCCCTAATGGACCCTGAAGCATGATGTCTAAAGCTGACGAAATGCGTTCTGGTTTGCCGTTATTTTGTTCCCAAGGCTGTGCGTAACCGGGGATATTTAAATGTGAAACTGAAAATCCGGTTAATCCGGCTTTGGTATGTGAGCCTCTGCCTGTAGCGCCTTCGTCTCTAATTTCTCCACCGGAACCTGTCGCCGCACCTGGGAAAGGCGAAATAGCAGTAGGGTGGTTGTGTGTTTCAACTTTCATTAAGAATGGTACGTCTTCTTCTGTATAGGCGTATTCACCCGTAATGGCATTACGAATAAAGACTTGTGCGGTTGAGCCCACCGCTACTGACGCATTGTCATGATAAGCAGATAAAATGTCTTCTGGACTTTTTGTTGCTGTATTTTTGATCATGCCAAATAAAGACTGAGCTTGTTCTACACCGTCAATGGTCCAGTCGGCATTGAATATTTTATGGCGGCAATGTTCTGAGTTGGCCTGCGCAAACATCATCAGTTCAACGTCTGTTGGGTTTCTGTCCAACTGTGTAAAGCTGTTTGTTAAGTAATCTATTTCATCGCCAGAGAGCGCTAAACCTAGTTCTGTATTGGCTTTAATTAAGGCATCTTTGCCTTGTTTGATAATATTGATGGAAACGAGAGGAAGCGGCGCATGTTGTGAAAATAAATCGGGTTCTTGCGAATTAAATAATACGCTTTGAGTCATGCGATCATGTAATAACGTTGAAATGCTTGCTTTAACGACTTCAGAGAGTGGGGCAGATGTGTTTAATACATAGTCAATGCCACGTTCAACACGTTTTATTTTTGTTAGGCCGCAACGTTGAGTAATTTCTGTTGCTTTACTTGACCAAGGTGATTGAGTGCCTGAACGTGGAAAGACTAATAATGATTCGGTCTTTTCAACTGCTTTAGAAGGTGAAAAACCATAGTCTAATAACTGCGTGAGTACGTTATGTTCTGCTTCGTTAAGTGCCGCGTCGCTGTCTATAAAATGAATGTAAGTGGCAGAGACTGCTGAGATGTGCGATTCAATTTCTTTTAAATCATTTAGCAAACGATTTATACGGAAGTCAGATAAAGCGGAGGTACCGGGTATTTTTAGCATGTTAGTAGTGCAGTTGGTGTTTTTGTTTACCCCAATTGACCTATTGGAAGCGGGGTCAATAAGGGTAATGAATAATTATTGTTCGGTTAATTCTTCTTTCAGCCCTGCTTTTATAGTGTTCAATAAAAGTGTGCTGTTGCTATCGCTTAATGTTTTTTCTTGTTGATCGGCAATTAAAATGCGGGTTGTCTTGTGATCTACTTCTTGTAGTTTGACTATATAAATGTCTTGTGAGAAATCTAAGCTGTCAAAGTATGAAGTAAATTTACCCCAGTAAGAGTTATCTGCAGGCTTTTGTTCATTAGGATCAAAATGCACTTTGAAGTTATTTGTTTGTTGATTACGCTCAATAACTTCAATTATTTTTAATGTCAATGCCTTGTTAACTAGACGAAAAGATCTACCGATGGGGGCGTTGATTTCAACTTCATTTTGTTTGTTGGTGATACTCAGTTTCTCAGGGGCTTCATTGTTGGTGTCTGTTTGAACAGGCGCTGAGTAGACGGGTGTTTCATTTTGTGTAACTGTTTCTGCGGGTGCTGGGTTTATGACTGCTTGAGTCCTGGTTTGAGGTGCAGTTGTGGGCTCTGATTTGGCAACAGTGTCAGCTTTTATACTCGGTGTGCTACTTTGTTTTAAGTCGTCTGGAATAATCAGTGGAGGTAGTTCAACCGTATACTGATAGTCTTTTTCTTTGTCAGGAAATAAACTTTTGATATAGGTACAAGCTGTCATGCAAGTTAATACAACAGTGCATAAAAGTGTAGTGCGTATTAATTTGCTCATTTGAGTACTTCTGCCTTATGCATAGCATCACGCACTTGAGTGAAACAATCTTCAGTTAACCAAGTTAGGGGGAGGCGAATGCCATCCTTCATGAGTCCCATTTCTGCAACTGCCCATTTAACGGGGATAGGATTAGATTGGATAAAGAGGTGTTTATGGAGATCAACCAATTTATTATCAATGGCTAATGAAGTTTCTTTATCACCTTGCATGGCTGCCTTTATCATCTCATGCACTAAGCGAGGCGCTACATTTCCAGTGACGGTAATGGTGCCATTGCCGCCGAGTAAGCAAAACTCTCGGCTGGTTGCATCATCTCCTGTATACAGTGCAAAGTCAGGGCCTGTTAATGCTCTAATTTGTGCAATTCTAGTTAAATCCCCTGTGGCTTCTTTGACGCCTACAATATTAGGGACTTTGGATAAGCGGCCAACGGTTTCTGGCAACATGTCACAGGCTGTTCTGCCTGGAACGTTATAAAGAATTTGTGGAATATCTACGGCTTCAGCAATCGCTTTGTGGTGTAGATATAAACCTTCTTGCGTGGGTTTGTTGTAATAAGGTGTAACGATTAAACAGGCATCAGCACCGGCTTCTTTAGCTTTACGAGTCAGCGTTATGGCTTCTGTTGTTGAATTTGCGCCTGTTCCGGCTATTACAGGGATTCTACCTGCTACATACTCAACAATAGTTTTTATAACATCGCAATGTTCTGCCTCTGTTAATGTGGCTGATTCACCCGTGGTACCCACTGCTACGACAGCGTCTGTGCCTTGTTCAATATGATATTCAATAATTTTTTTTAAACTTGCTTTATCAATTTCACCGTTATTAAACATCGGTGTTACTAGCGCTACGATACTACCTTGAATCATGCAATCTCTCGATTAAAATGGATAGAGTTTTTTATAGGGATCATTATAGCAAGCAAACACATAAAAAAGGTACTCAGGGCAATGTCTTAAATGAAAAGCTTAGTGGTAAGAAGTGCTAAACAAAGCGTTAAGTTTGGATTTTGTGTGGGCGGTGAATACCATCTTATACTGCAAAATTTATTAATATCAGTTATAATGGCTTGATAAAACAATCAGTTCTCCGCGCTTGATGCGCATTCTAAATATTCCATACAGGTAAATACATGTCCAATGATGTTTCAACATTAACCACTTTCCGTGAATTAGCACTGATAGACCCCGTGCTAAAAGCATTGGACGATGTGGGGTATGAAACACCTTCACCTATTCAAGCGCAAGTTATCCCTTTTATGCTGCAAGGCAAAGATGTATTGGGACAAGCGCAAACAGGAACAGGTAAAACTGCTGCTTTCGCACTACCCATACTATCTCGTATTGATTTACGACAAAAAGATCCACAAGTTTTAGTTCTAGCACCTACACGTGAGTTGGCTATTCAAGTTGCTGAAGCTTTCCAACGGTATGCTGCACATATGAAAGGTTTTCATGTGTTGCCCATTTATGGTGGCCAAGATTACAGCACTCAATTACGTCAGCTTAAAAGAGGCGCACATGTAGTTGTAGGCACGCCAGGGCGTGTTATGGATCATATGCGCAAAGGCACTCTAAATTTAGATACTTTAAAAGTATTAGTATTAGACGAAGCGGATGAAATGTTACGCATGGGCTTTATCGATGACGTTGAATGGGTTTTAGAACAAACGCCAGATGATATCCAAATCGCTTTATTCTCTGCGACTATGCCTTCGGTTATTCGCAAAATTGCTCAAGAATATTTAACTGATCCTGAGCAAGTCACTATCAAAGTCACAACAGCTTCAGCTGAAAACATCCGTCAGCGTTTCTGGATGGTCAGTGGTGTACACAAGTTAGATGCATTAACACGCATATTGGAAGCAGAAACTTTTGATGGCATGATTATCTTTGTGCGTACAAAAACAGCGACCATTGAATTAGCTGAAAAATTAGAGGCCAGAGGTTATTCAGCGGCCGCCATTAATGGTGATATGTCTCAAGCTTTAAGAGAGCGCACCATTGCTCATCTTAAGAATGGCAAATTAGATATTTTGCTAGCGACTGATGTAGCAGCTCGTGGCTTGGATGTTGAGCGTATTACGCATGTTGTCAATTACGATATTCCCTATGATACAGAGTCTTATATTCATCGTATTGGCAGAACAGGTCGTGCAGGTCGTACAGGTGATGCTATCTTATTTATTGCTCCTAGAGAACGTAAGTTACTGAGCAATATTGAGAAAGCTACTAAACAAAAAATCGAAGAAATGGGCTTGCCTTCAACGGAAGTCATCAATAACAAAAGAATTTCTCGTTTTAAACAAAACATTACTGATACTTTGGCGAGTCAAGAACTTAGTTTCTTCTCTCAGTTATTAGAACAATATCAACAAGAACATAATGTATCTGCGTTAGAAATTGCGGCCGCTTTAGCTAAAATAGTGCAGGGTGATACTCCATTATTACTTCAAAATCTACCTAAAAAAGTTCATGAAGGTAGAGATAGAGATAGGGATAGAGACGATAGATCAAGCAGAGATGATCGTCCACGTAGAGAAAGAGGCGAGCGTTCAGATAGAGAGCGTAAACCAAAACGTAGTTTTGGTTCAGGTGCTGATATCGAAATGGAAACTTTCCGCATTGAAGTGGGGCACAATCACGGTGTTAAACCCGGAAATATTGTGGGTGCAATAGCTAATGAGACAGGTATCGACGGTGATCATATCGCTCGCATTAGAATTCAAGATGGATTTAGTACAGTTGAATTACCTGCTGGTATGCCTAAAGAGTTGTTTGAAGAATTGAAAAAGATTCGAGTAGCAGGTCAACTGCTTAATATCTCTAAGTTAGGTGAAGGCGCATCAGGTGGTAAATTTGATGATACAGCTAAAAAAGTAGATAAAAGTAAAAAACGTATGAGCTCAACTTCGCGTAGAGCTAAACCTAAAGCAGAATAATAGGCTGTTGGATCAGTTTTAACTGATCCAACATTAATCTAGCGGTCAGTGCTTGTGGTCCGTGGCCACAAGCACTGACCGCTCGTTTTCTGAATAGTTGATAAAATTTCTTCATGAAGGGTGAGTTCTTCATCCGTACAATTAATAATCTTTAAAGCCTGCCGGTCTATATTTAGGTATTTGGCTGTCTTTTCTGTTGATTTCGATCCTTCTGTGTTTATGTTATCGAGTAAGGAGGATTGTCCGCCTGACATCAATAAAAACACTTCCGCTAATATCTCAGCATCTAATAATGCGCCATGTAATTCACGTTGACTGTTATCAACACCATAACGTTTACAGAGAGCATCAAGGCTATTTCTTTGGCTAGGATGTTTCTTTCTAGCGTAGGCTAATGAATCGAAGACCTTACAATAATCTTCTACTTTTCCTAGGGATTTATTAAATAGCGACAACTCATGATTTATAAATCCTACATCAAATGGCGCATTGTGAATAACGAGTTCTGCGTCTTTAATGAAAGCTAAGAAATCATCTAATATTTGTTCAAAACGCGGTTTATCATCCAAAAACTCATTTGATATACCATGAACGGCAATAGCGCCGGCATCAATTAAGCGATCTGGATTGATATAGACATGGAAACGTTTACCAGTAAGCCGGCGTTTGACCATCTCAACGCAACCAATTTCAATAATTCGATGACCGTCTTGTGGACTTAACCCCGTGGTTTCAGTATCGAGTACTATAATTCGATTGGTAAAGGTTCGATTATCCATCGTAACTTATCGATAGCCCTGAGGGTTTTTAGATTGCCAATTCCAAGTGTCAGCCACCATATTATGTAAAGTTTTTTCTACTTTCCAATTGAGTTCTTTTAAGGCTAGTTCAGGGTTAGCATAGTATTCTGCAAGATCACCTGCACGGCGTGGGGCAATCTTATAATTGATGGTTTTTCCTGTGACTTCTTCAAAGGTTTTAATGATATCTAATACACTGTAACCCCGACCTGCACCTAGGTTGTAGGCTTTGCAATTGCCGTCAGTAAATTGTTCGTTGTTAAATGCATGGATGGCTTTAATGTGACCTTTTACTAAATCTATGACATGTATGTAGTCTCGGATACCTGTACCGTCAGGGGTGGGGTAATCATCTCCAAAAACAGATAATTGGGCTAATTTCCCAATAGCGACTTGAGCTACATAAGGCATCAAATTATTAGGGATTCCATTTGGATCTTCTCCAATTGAACCGCTCTCATGCGCGCCAATGGGATTGAAGTATCTTAATAAAGCAATTTTCCATGGCTTATCAGGTTTGGCTATTTTGTCTGCTTCTGCTAAATCACGCAGAATATCTTCAACCATCGCTTTAGAGCGACCATATGGATTGATTGCACCAATGGGAAGGTCTTCTGAGTACTGGGTTTTATCAGTGATACCGTAAACCGTAGCAGATGAACTAAACACTAGTTGCTTTACTTGGTGTGCTTGCATTACTTCGGTTAATACCAGTGTGCCAAAGACATTGTTATGGTAGTACAAATGCGGTTGTTGGCACGATTCGCCCACTGCTTTTAAGCCAGCAAAATGCACAACGGTGTCTGGCTTCTCTTTAACAAAAATTTCACTGAGTGAGGGTTTATCACGAATATCCACTTCATAAAAAGTGAGTGATTTACCCGTTAGTTTTTGTACTCTCGCTAAAGATTCAGGGTGGCTATTAGATAAATTATCAACGACAACAACATTAAATCCGGCTTCTAGTAACTCAACACAGGCGTGGCTTCCGATATATCCCGCACCACCGGTTACTAGCACTGTATGAATAGACATAAAAGAGTCCCTTAATTATTAATGATTTTTAGTTTAACTAAATGGACACGACGATTATCAGCTCTAACGATTTCAAAACGCATATTATCGACCACTAAGCTTTCGCCTTTCTTAGGCATGTGCTCGAGTTGGCTGAGTATAAATCCACCAATTGTGTCATATTCATCAGTGGTTAGATGTGTTGAAAAGTATTCATCAAATTCATCGATAGGAATGAGTGCTTTGATCATGTATTCGTTAGAACTACGCTGGAAGATATAGCCTTCATCTTCATGATCATCATGTTCATCTTCAATTTCGCCAACAATTTCTTCTAACACATCTTCTATTGTGACTAACCCCGCTGCTTGGCCGTATTCATCAACCACAATAGCCATATGATTACCATTGGTACGCAGTTCTTTAAGAAGAATGTTTAAGCGTTTGCTTTCTGGTACGACGCAAGCAGGTCGCATGAGGTCTTCTACAGTGAGATTCTTATTTTGTAAAACATGAGCCAGTAGGTCTTTAGCGAGCAATACACCTACGATCTTACTGCGGTCACCGTCTATTACAGGATAACGAGAATGACAAAACTCAATCACTAAAGGAAAAATAGTTTCAAGTTCCGCATCTTTGGGGACTACCACCATTTGCACTCTAGGAATCATGATGTCCCTGACGCGCATTTGTGATACTTGTAATACGCCCTCAATCATGGTGAGTGCTTCAGTATCTAAGACATGGTTTTCTTTTGCCTCTCGTAGTACTTCGAGTAAATCATCTAAATCTTCTGGTTCGCCAGAAAATATTTGGCTTAATTTCTCTACCCAGCGCTTTCGAGGGGCGGTAGTACTCGGAGGTTGGTCGTCGCTCATGCAATGGTTTCCTGTATATAAGGGTTAGTAATGTTTAATTCTTTAAGTTGTTGAATTTCTTTTTCTTCCATGATGTGGGCTTCATCTTCTTCGATGTGATCATAGCCTAACAAATGCAATACACCATGAATAATGATATGTGCCCAATGATCATGTAAAGTTTTTTGTTGTTCTAGGGCTTCTTTTTCAAGCACGGGTGCACAAACCACTAAGTCACCTAATAGATCAATTTCGATATGTTCGGGTGCTTCAAACGGGAAGCTTAAAATATTAGTAGGTCCTGTTTTCTGGCGATATTGTTCGTTGAGTTCAGCGCTTTCATCTGCATCTACGATACGAATAACGAGCTCAGATTCTTTACCGTACTCTTTAAGAGCAACATCTACCCATGTTTGAAGCTGAGCTTCTGAGGGAAGATTGCTGGCTGTAGTTTCAGTTTGAATTTCTAGCCAATTCATTATGCACTTTTATTCTTAAGGTCATACGCTTCATACGCAGAAACGATACGTTGCACTAAAGGATGTCTCACAACGTCTCTGACTGCAAAAAATGTAAAGCTAATGCCGTCAATATCTTTGAGTACTTCTAGAACATGGCTAAGCCCCGACATTTTAGCCGAGGGTAAATCTATCTGAGTAATGTCGCCCGTAATAACAGCGGTTGAACCAAAGCCTACACGGGTTAGGAACATCTTGATTTGTTCGGTCGTGGTATTTTGTGCTTCATCAAGGATAATGAATGCATCATTTAACGTACGGCCTCGCATAAAAGCGAGGGGAGCTACTTCAATCATACCTTTTTCAAGCATTTTTTCGACGCGTTCAAAACCTAACATTTCATATAAGGCATCATAGAGGGGACGTAAATAAGGATCCACCTTTTGCGCCATATCACCAGGTAAAAAACCGAGTTTTTCACCGGCTTCTACAGCGGGTCTGACTAATATTATTTTTCTGACTTGTTCTTTTAATAAGGCATCAATGGCACAGGCGACTGCTAAATAAGTTTTACCGGTACCCGCAGGCCCTACGCCGAAATTAATATCATGGCTTTGAATTTTCTTTAAGTAGTTCTGTTGGTTTTGCCCGCGGCCTTTAATTAAACCAAATTTGGTTTTAATGGCTACTTCTTTCTCGAGTTCTTGCGGTGATGTAGCGAGGAGTTGTTCAATCGAAGCATCTTGCATGGCTAAATGAATAGCTTCCGCAGTTAATGCTTCTTGCGCCGTGTGGTCGAATAGTTTTTGTAATAAAGCACAGGTGGCTGTTACAGACTCTTTAGGGCCGCTAATTTTAAATTGATTGCCACGGTTTGCAATTTCAACTTGTAATCTTTTTTCAATCTGTCTTAGATTGGCATCTAATTCACCACAGAAATTAGATAGTCTGTCGTTGTCAGCGGGAAGTAACGCTATTTCTTGAGAGGTCATGAGACTGTTTCAGTTTGATTGATCACTTTATCTATTGATGCCTCTACTATACGGCCTCTTAAAGAATTTGGAAGTGCTTCTGCAATTAAAACATCTACAAAATGACCGGCTAGGCGAGGGTGGCCGATAAAGTTCACTACGCGATTGTTTTCTGTTCTGCCTTGCATCTGTAGTGGGTTTTTCTTAGATTGTCCTTCAACTAAAACGCGTTGTACAGTACCAATCATATTATTTGAAATGGTAATCGCCATTTCGTTAATGCGGTTTTGGAAGCGTTCTAAGCGCGCTTTTTTAACTTCTGCAGGTACATCATCAGGTAAATCAGCCGCGGGAGTTCCAGGTCTTGCACTGTAAATAAAACTGAAGGATAAGTCGAAACCAATTTCATTAATAAAGGCCATGGTTTCTTCAAATTGCTCATCCGATTCACCCGGGAAGCCGATAATAAAGTCAGAA
>CANGLL010000023.1 GCA_947454605.1 Methylococcaceae bacterium
ATGAAAAGCCTTTACCCAGACATCACGCCTTACCATACCTTTTTTCTTGAAACTGACAGTCAGCACTCCGTTTATGTGGAAGTGAGTGGTAATCCTGATGGCATACCGGTGATTTTTTTGCATGGTGGGCCGTGTTCGGGCACTAAACCGCATCATCGTGGTTTTTTTAATCCCGAAAAATATCAGATTATTTTGTTTGATCAACGCGGTTGTGGTCAGTCTTTGCCTTTCGGGGCGTTAGTGCATAACACGACGCAAGATTTGATTGATGATATGGAGCGCATTCGTCAGCAATTGAATATAGAAAAATGGCTGGTGTTTGGTGGTTCTTGGGGAGGGGCACTCGCTTTACTTTATGCGCAACAACATCCCGAAAAAGTCTCTGCCATGATTATTCGTGCCGTCTTTTTAGCTAGACAAACCGATTTAGAATGGTTTGCTAAAGATGGTGTTAATCGAATCTATCCAGAGCGCTATCAACATTTGTTAGACAGTGCGCCACAAGTGGATCCCGATAATATTGTGATTAGTCTGTGGGCGGCATTAATGGGTGAGGATGAGGTCGCTAAGCGCCGAGTGGCTAAGGAATGGATGGCATGGGGCGGGCAAGTTGCGTTGGGGCATGCTTATCAAGAGGCAGGTCATGATGAACACATCACCGAGAAAATGGTAAAGCAAGTGGCTATGGAATTGCATTACGCCCTGAATACCTATTTTATACAGGACAATCAGATTTTAGATAACTGTGCACTGTTAACGGATATACCCACTATTATTATTCATGGTCGGCAGGATTTAACCTGTCCGATAGAAGCCGGGCAGCGTTTACATGAGGCCTTGCCGAAAGCAGAATATGTTATATTGCCGCATGCGGGACATATTGCCCAAGGCGAAGACATGATCGACGCCTTAGTGGCGGCAACGGACCAGTTCGCAGAACGCTTACTTAATTAACACGATAAAACAATGACACAGAAAAAACGCTTAATTATAGCGATGACCGGCGCAACAGGGGCTGTTTATGGCGTAAGGATGTTGCAGGTTTTAAAAGAACAACCCGAGTGGGAAACGCATTTAGTGATTTCTGATGCGGGGGTGGTTAATTTAAAACACGAAATGGATATGAAGCGGGCAGAACTGTTTAAGTTAGCGGATGTGACGCACGGTATTGATGATATTGCGGCCAGTATTTCGAGCGGTGGCTTTAAGACAGAAGGCATGATTATCGCCCCCTGTTCTATGAAGACGCTGTCTGCCGTAGCGCATGGTTTTGGTGATAACTTAATCTCACGTGGTGCGGATGTGGTGTTAAAAGAGCGTCGACGTTTAGTGATCATGCCGAGAGAAACACCGTTAAATCTGGTGCATATCAGAAATATGGGTATTGTGACCGAAATGGGCGGTATTATGTTTCCACCCATGCCGGCTTTTTACAGTAAGACCGATTCTTTAACTGCGATGGTCAATGAAACCGTCGGCCGCGTATTGGATATGTTCGGCGTTAATGTAGAAGGCCTATATACACCCTGGGAAGGCTTGTAAGGTATAAATAGTCAGTTGCTTAATCACCTAACCGTTCGTGCTGAGTGTGTCGAAGCATGAGCGGTTAGGGGGTTGATGGTTCGACAGGCTCACTATGAACGGCTGGCACACGATGAACCGTAATATCATCATGTGCGGTAATTTCATTATGAGTGATTTTCATATGTTTACCTTTAGGACAATAATTTAGAGTTCTTGCTGTTTCTAAAGATTAACGGTTTCTCATTCTCAGCTAAAGAGCTGGCGGCGGCTGAATCTATGGCTGCTTGTATAACACCGTGATGGGGTGACTTGCTACAGACCGGGTCAGTGTTATGCATATCGCCGGTTAATAAATAAGCTTGGCAATGACAACCGCCAAAGTCTTTATCTTTCTCATCGCAACTGCGGCAAGGCTCTTTCATCCATTCAGTGCCTCTAAAGAAATTAAAGGCTTTTGATTCATTCCAAATTTCTTCTACGCTGTTCTCTTTTACGCTTGGGCAATCTAACCCTGGGAGTTCCCGTGCTGAATGGCAGGGTAAAGCCACGCCATCGGGTGCAATCGTTAAAAAGGTGGTGCCCCAGCCGTTCATACAGGCTTTAGGTCTGTCTTCATAAAAATCGGGGACGACGTAATAGATCTTCATTTTACCGGCGACTTGCTCTTTAAAGGCTTGTGCAATGATCTCGGCTTTCTCAAACTGTGCTTTAGTGGGCAATAATTGATCGCGGTTGGTATGTGCCCAGCCATAGTATTGCGTATTAGCCAGTTCTAAATAATCTGCACCTAATTCTTCTGCCATCGCTAATATCTCTGGCATTTGGTGGATATTCTCACGGTGGATTACCACACACAATACCATGGGGTAGCCGTGTTTTTTAACCAGATGCGCCACTTCTTTCTTATGATTAAAAGACGCGGTACCGGCAATATGGTCATTCAATTCTTGGCTACTGGCTTGAATGCTGACTTGAATATGATCCAGCCCCGCCTCTTTTAAGGCGATGATTTTCTCTTCCGTTAAGCCATAGCCTGACGTGATTAAATTGGAGTAATAACCGAGTTCTCGGGCGTGTTTGACTAGTTCAGGTAGATCTTGTCGGGTTAACGGTTCGCCGCCCGAAAAGCCGAGCTGTACGGCACCCATTTTGCGTGCTTGAGTGAGGACGCGTTTCCAGTCTTCTGTGTCTAATTCATTTTGATACTTCGTGTAATCCAAAGGATTAGAGCAATACGGACATTGCAATGGGCAGGCATACGTGAGCTCTGCTAATAACCAACGCGGAGGCGTGGGTTTAGTTTTGGTTAATCCAGCCATTTTGCAGTGCAACCTCTAAAAAATCGGTGATATCGTTAGTGAGTCCAGAGGTGCTGAACGCGGCTTCTAAATCGCTGACAATTTGGGCGAGTGTACGTGTACCATCGCAAAGTTTTAGAATCTCAGATGAGCTTTGATTAAGCTCCACCATGCCTTCTGGATAAAGAATAACATTCTTTTGTTGGGCTTCTTCCCATTGCAAGCGGTGGGTACGGGAAAATTGAATGGGTAATTCTGGATTTATACTCATTATTAATACGGTGTTTATGGTTATAAAAGTGCTTATTGCTCAGTGTTAAAGTAAGGGGGCATCTCATTGATATACGCCATATACATCGCATCAGCCATGCTCCACAATACATCGAGTTTGAATTTTAAAATATCGACCATGCGATTTTGTTGTTCACGGGTTTTATACCAATCTAAGGTGATCTCTAAACCGTGTTCAACATCTCGACGTGCTTCAGTTAAGCGTTTGCGGAAGTAGTTATAACCTTCGATATCCACCCAAGGATAATGTTCTGGCCAATTATCCAAGCGTTGTTGATGGATCTTAGGGGCAAACAGTTCTGTTAAAGAAGAGCTCGCTGCTTCATGCCATTCTGCGCGGCGGGCAAAGTTAACGTAAGCATCCACTGCAAAACGAACGCCTGGTAATACATGCTTTAACGAAGTGATATCTTCACGGGTTAAACCCACCGCAATACCCAATTGAATCCACGCTTCAATCCCACCTGGATCACCTGGATGACCATCATGATCTAAGATACGTTGTATCCATTTAGCACGTGTTTCACGATCGGGGCAGTTCGCTAAGATGTTGGCATCTTTAATAGGAATGCACACTTGATAATAGAAGCGGTTAGCTACCCAGCCCTGTAATTGGGCTTTGGTGAGTTTACCTTCATTCATCAGGGTGTGGTACGGATGATGAATGTGGTAATACCGCTCCATGCCTCTGAGGGCGGCTTCAAATTCGGTTCTGGTCCATGCGGTAGTATCGTTAGTGCTCATGGGGTATCCAAGGTGTGTGTTTAGTTTATGACTATAAGTCGATTTCCATGCCGTCGTAAGCCACTTCGATGCCTACGGCATCTAGGGTTTTACGCTGCGCGGAATCATCATCTAAAATAGGGTTAGTGTTATTGATATGGATCAATATCTTGCGCGCTTTACTGACGCCATTGAGTACTTCTATCATGCCGCCTTCGCCTGATTGCGGCAAATGCCCAATTTCGCGGGCTTTTTTCTGGCTGATGCCTTGGGTACACATTTCATTATCTGTCCAGAAAGTACCGTCCACTAATAAACAATCCACGGCTTGCATGGCATCCATCACATGCGGTTCTATCTCACCTAGGCCGGGTGAATAAAATACTTTTTTACCGGTAGAAATTTGTTCAATGATGACGCCTACATTATCACCTTCATGCGGGTCATGGCGATGTGGTGAATACGGTGGCGCCTTGCTTTTTAAAGCTTGACTATAAATGCGTAAATCTTCAATGCCCGGAATGGTAAAACTACTGCCATCGACCGGAATAGGGTGATGATTGACGGTGCAATAGTGTGACAACATGGTGAATAATGGAAAACCGGTGGTTAAATCTTGTTTAACCATCTCAGTGCAGTAAACATTAAGTGGTTTGCCTTCACGGAGCATTAGCATGCCGGTGGTGTGATCAATCTGGCTGTCTATTAAGAGTACCGCTTTAATGCCCGTATCTCTGATGCCTTCTTTCGGCTGAATCGCTGGAAAAGCTTCCAATTGCGCTCTGATATCAGGGGACGTGTTAAACAATAGCCAGTTTTTATTGTCCGTACTGACGGCAATGGATGATTGCGTACGGGCGGTTCCGGTCATTTGTTGATGACGAATACGGTGGCAATTATGGCAATTGCAGTTCCATTGTGGAAAACCGCCGCCTGCGCCAGAACCAAGAACTCTAATTTTCATAGTGTAAGCCTTAAAAGAAAGCCCGAATGATACGGTAATTACGAATTTCAGGCAAAAAAAAGGGATTCATAATGAACCCCTTTTCTTTCTACCCACAAAAACCCTAACGAAGCGTTAGGAAGATTTGATTAACGGTTGTAGATGTACATTGTTACTTCGAAACCAAAACGTAAATCAGTGTAGCTTGGTGTTTCCCATTTCATTGTAAAACCTCCGGTATTATTAGAATGTTGTCTAGCTTGATCAAGTAAGCCACTTAAAAGTATACGATGATCTTTTTGTTTAAGCAACTGTTGACTTCGATTAAGAGGGATGTTTTTCTAGGCTAAAAAAGAGTATTATTCAAACTCTTTTAAAAATAATAATGTACACGTAATATCTTTGAGGAGGAATGATGGGTGGAGTGATTGTTTTATTGATAGTCATGGTGGTTATTGCCACGGCAGTATTTGCACCATTAGGCTATTTTATTTATAAATATACCAGTAAAAATACTAAACCTTTTGGTGAAACAGAAGTGCATGGCGATAGCCCTTCGTTAGTGAATGATTTGGCTGAAACGGCGATTCATTATGTTAAGACTAAGTTAGCTAAAAAATAATGAAATTCTAGCGTTTATAAGTCAGCTAATCGACGGATTTTCTGACTTATAAACCGCCGCACGTAGGGCAGGTGATATTCTTTTTTAATCTCATCGTGCGCCATTCCATTGTTAAGCCATCTAATAATAACAATCTACCGGTTAACGGCTCGCCAGCTGAGATAATCAGCTTGATCGCTTCTAAAGCCTGAATACTGCCAATGATGCCTGTAATCGGTGCAATAACTCCATTGGTGGAGCAGGTTTGTAATTCTTCTCCGTCACTGCTGTAGAGACAGTTATAACAAGGACTGTTGTTTTTGCCGGGTGTAAATACCGATATTTGGCCTTCAAAGCGAATCGCTGCACCCGAGACTAAGGGTGTTTGATATTTAACACAGGCTTGATTGATCGCAAATCGAGTTGAGAAATTATCACTGCAATCTAAGACGATATCCGCTGCAAGCACTTCTGCTTCTAATGTCTCGCCCGTTAATCTTTCTTTAACAGCTTTAACTTCCACATCGGGATTTAAATTTTTCAATGTCTGTTGGGTTGAAAAAACTTTATCTAGCCCAACATCGGGGGTGTTGTGAGCAATCTGTCTTTGTAGATTGGATAGTTCTACTTCATCATTATCATAAATAGTGATGCGGCCTATACCCGCCGCAGCCAGATACATGGCGGCCGGTGAGCCTAGGCCTCCGGCACCAACAATTAAAACATGCGCTGATAGCAGTTTTTGTTGGCCCTCAATATCGCATTGAGGCAGCATGATTTGTCGGCTATAGCGCAGCAGTTGGTTGTCGTTCATGTGTCGTGTTATTGAGCTAATGAGAGTAGAGATAATGCCAAAGAACTTGACAGTGTGCAAAAGTTCATTATCATTAGCACTCATTACAGGTGAGTGCTAATAAATAATTTTTGTTATTTTAATCTAAGGAGCTATAAATGAGTATACGTCCGTTACACGATAGAGTCATCGTTAAACGTTTTGAAGAAGAAACAACAACGCCAGGTGGTATCGTATTACCCGGTTCAGCTGCAGAAAAGCCTAGCCAAGGTAAAGTGATTGCCGTGGGTAATGGTAAACAACTTGATAATGGTACTGTGCGTACTTTAGAAGTTAAAGTAGGCGACACCGTATTATTTGGTAAATACGCAGGTAACGAAGTGAAAGTAGATGGTGAAGACTTAATCGTTATGCGTGAAGAAGATATCTTAGGCGTTTTAGCTTAATTCAAAAACTCTCCCAACTTAATATTACACAAAGGTAGACATAAAAATGGCAGCAAAAGACGTATTATTTGGTGATGACGCGCGTGTCCGTATGGCGCGTGGTGTTAACATTTTAGCAAACGCAGTAAAAGTAACTTTAGGCCCTAAAGGCCGTAACGCAATTTTGGATAAAAGCTTCGGCGCTCCAACTATCACTAAGGACGGTGTATCTGTTGCGAAAGAAATCGAATTAAAAGATAAATTCGAAAATATGGGCGCACAAATGGTTAAAGAAGTGGCTTCTCACACTTCTGATGTGGCCGGTGACGGTACTACAACTGCCACTGTATTAGCGCAATCTATTGTTAATGAAGGTTTAAAAGCCGTTGCTGCGGGTATGAATCCAATGGATTTAAAACGCGGTATTGATTTAGCAGTTACAAAAGCAGTTGCCGCTATCGTAGCTTCTGCAACACCTTGTACTGATAACAAAGCGATTGCTCAAGTAGGGACTATCTCTGCAAACTCTGATGAGTCAGTCGGTCAAATCATTGCAGAAGCAATGGAAAAAGTAGGTAAAGAAGGCGTTATCACGGTTGAAGAAGGTTCAGGCTTGGATAACCAATTAGACGTAGTTGAAGGTATGCAATTCGACCGTGGCTATTTGTCTCCTTACTTCATCAATAAACAAGAAAACATGAGTGTTGAATTAGATGATCCATTCATCTTGATTTTCGAAAAGAAAATCTCAAACATTCGTGATTTGTTACCGATCTTAGAAGGTGTAGCAAAATCAGGTCGTCCATTATTAATTATTGCTGAAGATGTTGAAGGTGAAGCCTTAGCTACTTTAGTAGTTAATACTATTCGTGGCATCGTAAAAGTAGCGGCTGTTAAGGCTCCTGGTTTTGGCGATCGTCGTAAAGCGATGTTAGAAGATATCGCTGTATTGACGGGTGGTGTGGTTATTTCTGAAGAAGTAGGCCTAAGCCTAGAAAAAGCAGAATTAGCGCAATTAGGTACTGCTAAGCGTGTACAAATCACTAAAGAAAACACAACTATCATTGATGGTGCAGGTTCTGAAGATCAAATCAAAGGTCGTGTAGCGCAAATTCGTGCTCAAGCGGATGAAGCGACTTCTGATTACGATAAAGAAAAATTACAAGAACGTTTAGCTAAATTAGCAGGCGGTGTTGCTGTGATTAAAGTAGGTGCTGCAACTGAAATCGAAATGAAAGAAAAGAAAGCGCGCGTTGAAGATGCTTTACATTCAACGCGTGCAGCGGTTGAAGAAGGCGTAGTAGCCGGTGGTGGTACTGCTTTAGTTCGTGCATTATCTGCATTAGCAGGTTTGGAAGGTGCTAATCACGATCAAACTGTCGGTGTTAACATCTTACGTCGTGCGATGGAAGAACCCTTACGTCAAATCGTTTCTAACGCAGGTGACGAGCCTTCAGTGGTATTTAACGAAGTACAAAAAGGGACTGGCAGCTACGGTTACAACGCAGCGACTGGCCTTTATGGCGATATGATTGAAATGGGTATTCTTGATCCCGCTAAAGTAACACGCACTGCATTACAAAATGCGGCGTCTGTTGCTGGCTTGATGTTGACAACTGAAGTAATGATTGCTGATGCACCAAGTGACGAAAAAGGTCACGGCGGTATGCCTGATATGGGCGGCATGGGCGGTATGGGTGGAATGGGCGGCATGATGTAATCATGTTTTTTTAAAGCTCGCGGATTTATTCTGCCGGCTTTAATTCTACTTTTGAAAAAGCCCCGACTATTGTTAAATAGTCGGGGCTTTTTTGTGTTTGTTTAGTTGAGTTTAGGTTTTTTTGATATGAACAGTAATCTTCCAATCCTTTATAGTTTTAGGCGTTGTCCTTATGCCATTAGAGCGAGAATGGCTGTTTTCTCTGCGGGCATTGCTGTAGAAGTTCGGGAGGTAGATTTAAAAAATAAACCAGCGCATTTGTTAGCAATATCACCTAAGGGTACTGTCCCTGTTTTGCAATTAATTAATGGTGATGTACTTGAGGAAAGTTTAGTGATTATGAACTGGGCTTTAGCACAAGCCGATCCAGAGCATTGGTTAAACGCTACTGATGAAGTAGAAAATTTGATAAAGTGGAATGATGGTGAATTTAAATACTATTTGGATCGCTATAAATATGCAGACCGTTATCCGGAATTTACACAAGTTTATTATCGTGACCAGGCTGGTGAGTTCTTATTAGTATTGGAAGAACGTTTAACGCGTAATCGGTATGTATGTGGTCAGCAAGCATCAATAGCGGATGTGGCTATTTTTCCGTTTATACGGCAGTTTGCGAGCGTGGATAGGGAATGGTGGCAACACTCTCCGTTTCAGGCTGTGAACAACTGGTTGAAGAGTTTTATTGAGTCAGAACTGTTTGCTCTAGTGATGAAGCAACGAAGATAACCAAGGTACGCAATAACGTACCTTGGTTTTATGACTGATTACTTTTTAATGTATAAATCAGTAATGGTGCCGGTAATCATTTCAGCTGCGAAGCCAAAAGTTTCCGCTAAAGTGGGGTGAGGATGTATCGTTAAGCTGATGTCTTCTGCATCTGCGCCCATTTCTAAAGCTAATACCGCTTCAGAAATTAATTCACCCGCATTTGTACCTGTCATGCCTGCGCCCAAAATTCTACCGGTTTCTTTTTCACAGATGATTTTAGTTAAACCCTCTTTACGGCCTACACATAAAGATCGACCACTGGCCGCCCAAGGGAATACGGCTTTATCGTATTCAATGCCTTGTTGTTTAGCTTGATTTTCAGTAAGGCCCATCCAACTGATTTCTGGGTCAGTATAAGCGACTGAAGGAATAGTTAAAGCATCAAAATGGGCTTTATGTCCAGCAATGACCTCTGCCGCTACTTTACCTTCATGCACCGCTTTATGAGCCAACATGGGGTTGCCAACGATATCGCCAATAGCAAAGATATGGCTAACGTTAGTGCGTTGTTGTTTATCAACAGGAATAAAGCCTTGCTCATTAACAGTGATGCCCGCTAGTTCTGCACCAATTAATAAGCCATTCGGTCTACGACCTACGGCTACTAATACGGCGTCAAATAGTTCAGATTCAGGTGCGCCAGCACCTTCAAAAGACACTTTAAGGCCTTCAGTTTGCGCTTCAATGGCGGTGACTTTCGTTTCTAACCAAATGTTTTTGTATTGTTTTTTAATGCGTCTAGAAAGTGGTGTCACTAAGTCTTTGTCACAGCCCGGAATGATTTGATCCATCAATTCCACTACACTGATTTCAGAGCCCATGGCATGGTAAACCGTTGCCATTTCTAGACCAATAATGCCACCGCCGACAATGAGCAATTTTTTAGGAATTTCTGCAAGCTGTAAAGCATCAGTAGAATCCCATAAGCGTGGGTCGTCATGAGGGAAAACAGGAATTTTAGTGGGACGTGAGCCTGCCGCAATAATCGCTTGATCAAAACGAATGGTTTTATTACCTTCGGGTGTTTCTACTTCAACGGTATTGGCTGAGGTAAATTTACCTAAACCTTGCACCACCGTCACGTTTCTTTGTTTAGAAAGTCCAGCTAAACCTGTATTTAGGGATTTGCTGATGCTTTCTTTCCACGCTCTGATTTTATTGATATCAATGCTGGGTTTGCCGTAAGTGACACCGTGCTCTTCAAATTCATCGACTTCATGGATGATTTGTGCAGCATGTAATAACGCTTTTGAAGGAATACAGCCGACGTTAAGACAAACACCACCTAAAACAGAGTAGCGTTCAACAATAGTCACTTGTTTACCTAAATCAGCTGCTCGAAAAGCCGCGCTGTAACCACCTGGGCCACCGCCCAGAACTAATACTTCTGCATTTAAAACGGTATCATTCATCGTATTGGGTCCTTTGCTTACAATAACAGACGGCGAATATCACCTAGATATTGTTTAACCATCGCCATAAATCTTGCGCCTTCTGCACCATCAATAACACGGTGATCATAGGTTAAGTCTAAGGGCAACATTAAACGCGGGATAAATTCTTTGCCGTTCCAAACAGGTTGCATTTTGGCGCGAGTCACGCCCAATATGGCAACTTCAGGTGCATTAACAATCGGGGTAAACGCAGTGCCACCAATACCTCCCAAACTTGAGATAGTCATACAGCCACCTTGCATATCTGCAGGCATTAATTTACCTAAGCGCGCTTTTTCACTTTTCTCTGCGAGTTCAAGCGTCAGTTCATTGATGCTTTTGGTGTTTACATTACGCAGTACCGGTACAACTAAGCCATTGGGCGTATCAACTGCAATGCCTATGTTGTAGTATTTCTTTAGAATCAGACTTTCACCGTCAGGTGATAAAGAGGCATTAAAGTTAGGGAATTGCTGCATAGCGGCAACCAAAGCTTTTACGATAAAGATCAAGCCAGTAATTTTGGCATCACCTTTTACCTTTTCTGCATTTAAGCTGTTACGGAACGCTTCCATTTCGGTAATGTCAGCTTCTTCATGATAAGTAACGAGGGGTAAGTTTAACCAAACACGGCTTAAGTTTTGCCCTGTTAAGCGTTTAATCTTACTGAGTTTTAATAGTTCAGTTTCACCAAAAGGTGAGAAGTCAACGGCCGGTATACTAGGAATACCTGCACCTGTACCTGCAACGCCTTCAGTGAGGGCTTTTTTAACATAGGTTTTAACGTCATCTTTTAAGATACGACCTTTGCGTCCTGTTCCTAAAGTAATTTTACTGACATCAACGCCAAGTTCACGCGCAAATAAACGGGTAGCCGGTGAAGCGTGTGCTTTACCTGTCGTACTTGTTTCTATAATGACAGCGGGTGCAGATACAGGGACTGAAGCTGATGGAGCAGGTGCACTTACAACGGGTTGGGGTGCTTTTTCAACGACAGGCTCGGGTTTCGGCGCTTCAGCAGCAACGGGGGTTGCTGTTGTGAGTGCGCTGCCTGCATCACTGACTAATACCGTTGCGATTAAAGTGCCTTCTGATACTTTATCGCCGGGCTTAATAAAAACTTCTTGGACGCTCCCGTTAGCGCTAGACGGTAAATCCATGCTGGCTTTATCAGTCTCTAGTGTCGCTACTGTTTGCTCTATTTCAACCGAATCGCCGACTTTAATTAATACTTCTACTACATCGATTTCAGCAACGTTGCCGACATCGGGAACTCTAATCTCACATAACTGAGTCATATAAACTTTCCTTTTGTTAAATTAGCCAAGGTGCTTTAATTTCAGTTGCAATACCGTATCTAGCGATAGCAACATCAACCTTGTTAGCATCAAATTGGCCTAAATCAGCTAAGCTCTTCAGTGCTGCAATGGTAACTTGGTAACGATCAACTTCGAAGAAGCGCCTTAAGTTTTCACGGGTATCAGAACGACCAAAACCATCTGTACCCAAAACAACATACGGTGCTTTAACATAAGCTCGAATTTGTTCTGCAAATGCACGTGTGTAATCTGTTGAAGCAATAACAGGACCTAATGCGGTATCTAAACAACTAGCGACGTGTGATTGTTTTGCAGGTTCAGTGGGGTGTAAGCGATTCCAGCGTTCACACGATTGGCCGTCACGGGCTAACTCAGTAAAGCTTGGGCAGCTCCATAAGTCTGCTTCAACGCCCCAATCGTTTTTAAGCAATTCTGCAGCAAATTCAACTTCACGGAAAATAGTACCTGAGCCTAAAAGTTGTACGCGAGCGGCTTTACTCTTCTCGCCGTCGCGAAATTTATACATCCCTTTTAGGATGTCTAATTCAATACCTTTTGGCATAGCAGGGTGGCTGTAGTTTTCATTCATCACGGTGATGTAATAGAAAACGTCTTCTTGTTCTACATACATGCGACGGAGACCATCTTGTATGATCACAGCCAATTCGTAAGCGTAAGTCGGATCGTAAGAAATACAGTTAGGCACTGTTGCCGACATTAAGTGGCTGTGGCCATCTTCATGTTGTAAACCTTCTCCATTTAGCGTAGTTCTACCGGCTGTACCGCCCATTAAGAAACCACGTGTACGTTGATCAGCTGCGGCCCAGATTAAATCACCTACGCGTTGGAAGCCAAACATAGAGTAGTATATGAAGAAAGGAATCATCGGTACGTTATGGGTTGAATAAGCAGTACCTGCCGCAATCCAATCACATAAGCCGCCCGCTTCGTTAATACCTTCTTGTAATACTTGACCGTGTTTATCTTCTTTATAAAACATTAACTGATCAGCATCTTGTGGGGTATATAACTGACCCACTTGAGACCAGATACCCAACTGTCTGAACATGCCTTCCATACCAAACGTTCTTGATTCATCTGGAACGATAGGGACGATACGTTTGCCAATGTTTTTATCTTTAACCAGAATGTTTAATAAGCGTACAAAAGCCATCGTTGTCGAAATTTCACGGCCTTCACCGCTGGCTTCTAACAAGGCTTTGAAGTCACTTAACACA
Source organism: Methylococcaceae bacterium (assembly GCA_947454605.1). Lineage (GTDB taxonomy): Bacteria > Pseudomonadota > Gammaproteobacteria > Methylococcales > Methylomonadaceae > Methylobacter_C. The sequence continues at coordinate 13,080 of CANGLL010000023.1, forward strand.
GGAACGTCAAGTGCGTAAGATTTTGCACGTCTTGAGGGTAATGGACCGCCCAAATCAGCACGCCTTTGTTGCATGTACGCTAATTCTTTTGATCCTTCTGGGAAGGTTAAATACGGTAGTTTTTGCATTTCTTCATCAGTGACCGGTAATTCATAACGATCACGGAAGTGGGTGAGTGAGATTTCACTCATTTTCTTTTGTTGATGGGAAATGTTTTGCGCTTCACCCGAAGCGCCCATGCCATAACCTTTAATGGTTTTGGCTAAAATAACAGTCGGTTGACCTTTATGGTTGACCGCTGCATGGAAAGCAGCATAAGTTTTCGCGGGGTCATGACCACCACGATTGAGTTCCCAAATATCACGGTCAGACCAGTCAGCGACCATGGCTTTTAATTCTGGCGTATTAAAGAAGTGTTCACGAACGTAAGCACCATCTTTTGCTTTAAAGGTTTGGAAGTCACCATCCACACAAGCCATCATACGTGCAGCTAATAAGCCTTGAGTATCACGTGCTAGTAAAGCGTCCCAACGTTGCCCCCAAATGAGTTTGATAACATTCCAGCCCGCGCCACGGAATTCGCTTTCCAATTCTTGAATTATTTTTGCGTTACCACGTACCGGTCCATCTAAACGTTGTAAGTTACAGTTTATAACGAAAACGAGGTTGTCTAATTTCTCACGACCAGCCATGCCAATCGCGCCTAATGATTCAGGCTCATCCGTTTCACCGTCACCTAAGAAACTCCAAACTTTACGTTTTGAAGTATCTGCAAAGCCACGATCTTGCAAGTAACGCATAAATCGAGCTTGGTAAATGGCCATGATAGGGCCTAAACCCATCGATACGGTTGGGAACTGCCAAAAGTCGGGCATTAACCAAGGATGAGGGTAAGATGATAAGCCGTTGCCATCTACTTCTTGGCGGAAACTGTCCATTTGTTCTTGTGATAGCCTTCCTAATAAGAAGGCTCTAGCATAATCACCGGGCGTTAAATGGCCTTGAGAGAAAATTAAATCACCGTCGTGATTTTCAGACGGGGCGTGCCAAAAATGGTTATAACCCACGTCATATAAAGTAGCTGCAGAAGCAAAGCTGGCAATATGGCCGCCTACATTAGTGTGTTTGTTCGCTCTTAAAACCATCATCATGGCATTCCAGCGTACATAAGAACGAATTCTTTGTTCGATGGTAGGGTCACCGGGGAATTGAGCTTGTTGAGAAACGGGGATGGTATTTAAATAAGCGGTGTTGGCACTAAAGGGGATGTCGAAGCCTGAATGTCTTGTGGCTGCGACGAGCTGTTCAATCAGAAAGTGGGCTCGCTCACTGCCGTCTTGTTCTAATACGGCTTGTAGCGCTTCAATCCATTCTTTAGTCTCTGTTGGATCAATATCATTTTGTCCGGTGATTTCTGAAATAAAGCTATTCTTCATGTATGATCCTTTTTGGACGAGTTAGGCATGGCGAGTGTCAAGACAGTCTCAATGTCTTGTTAACGGTACATAGTATATACAAATCATTGGCGTCAATACACCCGTTTTAGTAACAATAAGCCACTATAAACCACTAAATCCTTAAAAAAACTGAAATAGTTGACTCATTTACAGTGATATTAAACTGATTAATCACGCGCTATGATTTTGGAACGCGTTAAAAATCTGTAAAATAGATAATTTATTCTTATTCTCTCAATAACATCATCATGCGTACGACACAATTTCCTCTTAATACTGTAAAAGAAACTCCAGCAGATGCTGAGATAGCCAGTCATCAATTGATGATTCGTGCAGGTCTCATTCGTAAATTAGCGGCCGGTCTTTATAGTTGGTTACCTTTAGGCTTAAGAGTGATGCGTAAGGTAGAAAAAATTACCCGCGCAGAAATGGAAAAAGCCGGTGCTTTAGAGGTATTGATGCCCGCATTGCAACCTGCAGAGCTTTGGCAAGAAACGGGGCGTTGGGAACAATACGGTCCAGAATTGGCGCGTATGAAAGATCGTCATGAGCGTGATTTTTGTTTAGGCCCCACCCATGAAGAAATTATTACTGATCTAGCGCGTAATGAACTCAAAAGTTACAAACAATTACCGATCACCTATTATCAAATCCAAACTAAATTCCGTGATGAAATTCGTCCCCGTTTTGGCGTGATGCGCTCGCGTGAGTTTGTGATGAAAGATGCTTATTCGTTTCACTTAGATCAAGAATCTTTACAAGAAACTTATGATGTTATGTACAAGGCTTATACGAATATTTTTAATCAATTTGGCTTAAAGTTTCGTGCAGTGATCGCAGACTCCGGTTCAATCGGGGGGGCGGTTTCTCATGAGTTTCATGTTTTAGCCGATTCAGGTGAAGATGCCATAGCTTTTTCAACAGGAAGTGATTATGCCGCTAATGTTGAAAAAGCTGAAGCAGTCATGCCAGCAGGTGTTCGTCCTTCGGGAACGCTTGCTAAGCAAATAGTGGATACGCCTAATCAACACAGTATTGAAGAAGTCAGTCAATTTTTGGCAATACCAGTTGCTCAGTGTTTAAAAACATTATTAGTTAAAGGTGAAGAAGGTGGTGTGGTTGCTTTGTTGCTAAGGGGTGATCATGAGCTTAATCCAATAAAAGTAGAAAAATTGGAAGGTGTAGCATCGCCCTTAGAATTCGCTAACGAAGCAGAGGTACTAGCCGTTGCTCAGTGTAAACCCGGTTCTATAGGACCTATCGGTTTATCGATTCCCGTTATTGCGGATCGAAGTGTGACCGTTATGGCTGATTTTGCCTGCGGTGCAAATGTTGATGGTCAACATTTTGTGGGTGTAAATTGGGACAGAGATTTAGCGTTACCCGAAACAATTGCTGATATTCGTACGGTTGTAGAAGGGGATGCAAGTCCTGATGGCAAAGGTGAGATTACCTTGGCACGAGGAATTGAAGTAGGACATATCTTCCAGTTAGGTACTAAATATAGTGAAGCAATGAAGGCAGGTGTCATTAACGAAGGCGGTAGAAACCAAATTATGTTGATGGGCTGTTATGGAATTGGTATCTCGCGTGTGGTTGCTGCGGCTATTGAGCAAAACCATGATGAGAAAGGAATTATTTGGCCAACTAACTTAGCGCCTTTCCAAGTCGCTTTGTGTCCAATGAACATGCATAAATCAGAACGTTTAAAAGTGGCGGCTGAACAGCTTTACCTAGATTTACAAGCCGCGGGCTTTGAAGTGTTATTTGATGACAGAAAAGTTCGTGCAGGATTTATGTTCTCAGATATGGAATTAATCGGTATCCCACATTGTGTTATTTTAGGTGATCGTGGTCTAGATGCCGGTACCATAGAATATAAAGGTAGAACAGCAGAAGGTAATGAGGAAATTCCTTTGGCTGAGTTGATTGATTTCTTAAAAGCGAAGTTGATTTAAGAGGCCCTCCTGTAGTTGAGAGGCTTTGTGATTTTAATACAAGGCCTCTTAGTGGTTTAATTATCTATTGGCATGTCGATTAGGTAGGTCTTGTTTTGCGACTTATTACTTTTCACTTGACAAAAATCTCCCATCATAGAAACTAGACGAGTCTTTATAACCGTAGAGTACCTTTTTTGAACGATATCCCCTTGAGTATGTTATTCGGCATACTTGCCTTTATGTTACTTGTCTCAGGCTTTTTAACTGGATCAGAAACCTCTTTAATGTCTATTAATCGCTATCGATTAAGAAATTTAGCGAAGCTAAATCATAGAGGGGCAACTAAAGTACAGAACTTACTCCAAAAATCAGATCGCTTCTTAAGCTTTATTCTGTTGGCTAATAGTTTTCTTAAGAATCTTTGTGCAGCTTTAGCTACTATGATAGTTGTGAAGCTTTATAGTCATGATGAGCTGTTTATAGCGGTTGCTATGGCTGTGCTGACCTTTTTTATGGTGGTTTTTTCTGAGCTCGCACCTAAAAGCTATGGTGCGACTAAGCCGGAATGGTTGGCTTATTTGGCGGCATGGATTTATACCCCATTACTGCTGCTGTTTTACCCTATTACGTTATTTATAAATGAGTTCGTTAGACTTTTATTACGCATCGTGAGAGTTGATGTAAAAAAACATCGTAATGAGTCATTAAATCAAGAAGAACTTAAAAGTATTATTGCTGAAGCAGAGGATTTAATGCCTGAGCGATATCAGAAGATGTTGACGGGTATTTTGGATTTCGAATCTGCGACAGTAGAAGATATCATGACGCCGAGGAAAGAGATCATAGGCATTGATTTAGAAGATTCTATTGAAGAGATAATTGAGCAAATTAGAACCAGTCCTCATACGCAATTAGCAGTATATAAAACCAATATTGATCGCATTGTGGGCTTTCTGCATTTACGAAAAATCCTAGTGTTAATAGGTCGAGACGATTTCGATAAACAAGCGATTATCAATTTGTTAAGCAAACCCATTTTTGTCCCTGACAATACCCCCGTTCATGCTCAGTTGTTAAGTTTCAAACGTGAAAAAAATACCATTGGTTTGGTCGTTGATGAGTACGGTGATGTGCAAGGCTTGGTGACTTTGGATGATTTAATCCAGGAGATTGTCGGCGAGTTGGTCGATGATGAAATGGCACCCAGAAAACAAAGTGATGGTTCCTATATGATTGACGCAGCTATTACCTTGCGCGAGCTTAATAGAACGATGCAATGGAATTTGCCGATTGAAGGTCCCAAGACCTTAAATGGTCTTATTGTTGAGTTTATGGAGACCATTCCTGAATCCGGCACCAGTATTAAATTATTGGGCCATCCTTTAGAGATCATTAAAACGGATGAACATGCGGTAAAGCTAGTTAAGTTTTTGCCCGAATAAATTCTCTTGGGTGAGCTAAATTAATCTTGAATCACGTAAATTATTTAGGGTTAGATTTAAAGTCCATGTAAGATATGCTTTAATTTTTTACGCTGCAAAACATCTGTAAAGGCATAATGATATATAAAGTATTATTATGTAGATAATAATTTTAATTAAACCTATAAACTCGCTTTAAGCGAACTATTTCGATATCAAAATGAAAAGAAAGTTAGCTATCCTATTTGTTGTCGCATTACTTGTTGCCGTCAATTTTAGTATTTGGAGTTATATCAATAACCCCTTGCAATTGCAGCCCTGGACAAAAACGACCATGGGGGTAACTTACGACCCGCTGCGTAAGGAAGATACACAGACAGGTGACTCCTTTCCTAGTGAAGCAGATATTGACAGTGATTTGGCTTTATTAGCTAATAAAGTTCATGCGGTGCGTACCTATAGCATGTTGAAGGGGCAGGATAAAATCCCCGAGTTAGCCAGCAAATACAACCTTAATGTCACGCTTGGTGCATGGATTGATGGTAATTTAGAAAAAAATCGTATTGAAGTGGATACTTTGATTCGTGTGGCGCAACAAAATAATCCTAGAATTATTCGCTTGATGGTGGGTAATGAAGTTATTTTACGAGATGAAATTCCTAAATCTGCACTAATTGACTACATCCGTGAAGTAAAAAAAGTGGCTAACCGTCCCGTGAGTACTTCTGAAACATGGGATGTCTGGTTAAAAAATCCTGATTTAGTAGACGAAGTCGATTTTATCGCGATGCATATCTTGCCGTATTGGGAGGGTATTGCCGCGGAGGATGCGGTTGATTACGCCTTTGAAAGATATCATGAAGTAGCTAGAGCTTACCCTAATAAACCTATCATCATAACAGAAGTAGGTTGGCCATCAGATGGTCAGCCTTTTAAACATTCAGAAGCTTCCGTTTCAAATCAAGCACGATTCTTGCGTGAGTTCTTAAATAGAGCCGACGCCGAAAAAGTCACTTACTACATTGTAGAAGCATTTGATCAGCCTTGGAAAAAATCGATAGAAGGTTCTGCTGGTGCTTATTGGGGCATCTTTAATGCTGATCGTCAGCCTAAATATCCTATGGACGGTGATGTCATTGCTATGCCAGGTTGGAAAAATTGGGCTGTGGGTGCGGCCGTTATTAGTTTTTTATTGATTGGTTTGATTTTATTTACGCGTGGGACTTTAAAATTACCTGGCGTAGTGTTCTTGGGCTTAATTGCTAACTTGTCAGTATCGGTAATATTTTGGTCGGCTTCTATTGGTGCCCAACAATATCAGACCAAACTCGGAATTGTATTCTGGGGTCTCATGTTATTGATGCAGGCCATGGCTGTGATTATCTTACTGATTGAGAGTTTAGAGATTGCGGAGGTTATTTGGCATAAGAAAACAGCTAGAACTTTTCAGCCATTAACTCCGACGGAGAGTTTTAGATATCCTAAAGTTTCTCTGCATTTACCGATTCATAACGAACCTCCAATGATGGTTCGTAAAACACTGGAAGCTTTAGCCAAAGTGGATTACCCCAATCTAGAAGTTTTGGTGATGGATAACAACACTAAAGATCCAGCAGTTTGGGAGCCAGTTAGGGATGATTGTGAGAGATTGGGACCCATGTTCCGATTCTTCCATTTAGAAAATTGGCCCGGTTTTAAAGCGGGTGCGATTAACCATGCGTTAGAGCAAACCGCAGAAGACGCAGAGATTATCGCCGTTATTGATAGTGACTATGTGTTGTCACCGGATTGGTTGAAATGCATGGTGCCTTATTTTGATAATGAAAATGTCGGCTTTATTCAATCTCCACAAGATTATCGCGATAGAGATCAAAGTACCTTTAAATCTTTTTGTTATTGGGAATATGCCGGTTTTTTCAATATTGGAATGGTACAAAGAAACGAATACAATGCCATAATTCAACATGGCACTATGACGATGATCAGAAAGTCAGCCTTACTAGAAGTAGGTAACTGGGCAGAATGGTGTATCTGTGAAGATAGTGAGCTAGGCTTAAGATTGTATGAAGCGGGTTACGATTCGGTTTATGTTAAAGATTCTTTTGGCCGTGGCTTAATGCCAGATACCATGTCGGGTTACATGACACAACGTTTCCGTTGGGTTTATGGTGCCATGCAAATTATTAAAGGTCATTGGCGTAGTTTTATACCGACTAAATCATCTCCCTTAACTTCTGCACAACGGTACTATTTTGTGGCGGGTTGGTTGCCTTGGTTCTCTGATGCTTTGGCTTTATTGTTTACCTCGGCTAGTTTAATTTTAACCGCTATTATCATGACGGATCCTATTCATAGTGAGTTGCCGGCTAATGTATTCTTAATGCCGACCGTAGGGTTGTTTAGTTTTAAAATTTTACGTGGCTTATGGTTATATCAAGCGCGTGTTCCATGCTCAATTTGGGAGTCTTTAGGGGCGGCCCTATCAGGATTAGCACTAACGCATACTGTTGCTAGAGGTACGATACAGGGTTTGTTTACCTCAGGTAAGCCTTTTATGCGTACGCCCAAGTATGAAAAGAAGGGCGCGTTATTTTTAGGTTTAGTGACGATTAGACAAGAGTTATTTTTATTGTTCTTATTAAGTATTAGTATTATTGCTTTTGCATGTATTGACCATTTTGATAACTTAAGTGGTCGTTTATGGATAGCTGTATTATCCGTACAAGCCGTGCCTTATTTGGCAGCATTAGTCACGTTATTAATTAGTATCGCACCGAGTTACAGTAAACAAGGCCAATTAGATGCTGAAGCATTAGACGAAGAATAAGCAGATATTCTCGATGACATTGATACGCCAAGATGATTTTATTCAAAGTATTGCCGATGCCTTGCAATATATTTCTTACTATCATCCTTTGGATTTTATTCAAGCGTTAAACGCGGCGTATCAAAAAGAAGAAAGTCCCGCTGCGAAAGATGCCATGGCGCAGATCTTAATAAACTCCCGCTTATGTGCAGAGGGCCATCGGCCAATTTGCCAAGATACAGGTATTGTGACGGTATTTATTAAGGTAGGCATGGATGTGCAATGGGCGAGTCAGCTCAGTGTCATTGATATGGTCAATCAAGGTGTTAGGCAAGCCTACAGTTACCCTGATAATGTTCTACGGGCTTCTATATTAAGTGATCCTGCTGGTAAACGCATTAATACTCAAGATAATACCCCTGCAGTGGTGCACATGGAGTTAGTGTTAGGGGACAAAGTGGTCGTTGAAATCGCGGCAAAAGGTGGTGGATCAGAGGCTAAATCGAAATTTGTGATGCTAAACCCTTCTGACAGTATTGTTGATTGGGTGCTTAAAACTGTACCGACAATGGGTGCGGGTTGGTGTCCTCCAGGCATATTAGGGATTGGCATTGGCGGAACAGCAGAAAAAGCTATGTTGTTAGCTAAACAGGCTTGTATGGAATCTATTGATATACAAGATCTCATTGCAAAAGGCCCTGAGAATGCGCTTGAAGAATTGCGATTAGAGCTTTATGAAAAGGTCAATGCCCTAGGCATTGGTGCGCAAGGTTTGGGCGGATTAACTACCGTGCTAGACATAAAGATTAAAGATTATCCTACCCACGCGGCTAATAAGCCGGTCGCGATTATTCCTAATTGTGCCGCTACTCGTCATGCCCATTTTATTTTAGATGGCTCAGGTCCAGCAGAATTTACACCGCCGCGCCTAGAAGATTGGCCGAGTATTACTTGGGAAGCCGGTGCGACGGCTAGACGCGTTAATTTAGATACTATCACCCCCGCAGAAGTGGCTACATGGCAATTAGGTGAAACCTTATTATTAAGTGGAACGATGCTAACGGGGCGTGATGCCGCGCATAAACGTTTGGTGGATATGATTG
>CANGLL010000024.1 GCA_947454605.1 Methylococcaceae bacterium
CAAACCGATTTGAGTACTAGATCCCAAGGTTAAGGCGAGTGAAATATCAAATTTATTTTGACGTGAAAATCGCACCGTATTTATTAATTCAGAAACCATACCGATGGGCGCTAATAAAAACACACCTGCAAAAATAGGGGTCAAACCCAACAAATTAGCGGTTGGCCCTATAGCATCCGTCATAATTTCACTCATAAAAGCTAAACCTATACCCGCGACTATTAACGCTATAACAGGTCTAAAATTAACTCGACTTTGTACGTCATGTTGAAACGTGTTGTTTATTTCAAGGTGATCAGTTGGCTTACTATTAGAAAAGGTAAACACGACACTGCTCATATAAATCAACAGTAGAATAATAGATATGTTTAAACTGATTTCTATATCCGATTCCACACTATGCTCAAATACAGCCGGAATAATTAATCCAAAGGTCGTTAATAGCAACAAACTACTATAAATATGAGTAACACCGCGATCAAAATGTAATTGGGTTTTGTTTTTTACTCCACCTACAAATATTGACAAGCCCAGACCGAATAGCAGATTACCAATAATTGCACCCGTAATTGATGCCTTTACCATCTCAATTAAGCCATGTTGCAAAGCGAAAAAACCGATAATTAAATCGGGTACAGTACCCATTGTAGAGTTAAGCAAACCACCTTTTGCAGCACCTAGAGAATGGCTCATTTCTTCGGTTGCATCACCCATTAAATTAGCAAGTGGAATAATAGCTAAAGCAGAAATAATAAAAACGATAAGATCATTGACATGCAAATAATCTAGTCCAATCCCCAACGGAACACAAATAAATAACCATTTAAAACTCATCATATCTCCAAATTAAGCTCTAATGATTCTTAATCGGAGCAAAATAAAATAAATAAAACTCACTAAAATAAAACCTATATACGGCCCAATATCTAAATCATCGATTAGTTGTGCAGCCACACCCGTATAGAGAGGGTTAACCGAAAATAAAGAAATAGATATCACCGATACTATCAACATAATATAAAAACCTCCAGTCACCCCTTTAGGGGTAACCCTAGAATGTTTACCATATGTAAACCAATGCACTAATACTATTGCGGCCCATGGTGTAACCCAATGCGCAAATAAAAATAGAAAATCTTCAAAAAACGTCACGAAAGATTCGCTTGCAAACAGACTTATAATATAACCAATAAAAGCACCAAAAATTGCAGAGGTAGGACGTGAGAACTTAAACCCAAAAGAAATTAAGGTGTAGGCGGCAGAATTATCATTCAACGCATTGGCAGGAATTGCTGTAAACCAAACTAACAGTAAAACTAAAGGTGCAAAATGCCCAGACAATGTTTTTAAAGCCAACATAACGCCTTCTGGAGATTGTTTAGCCACAGCAGATGCAGTCATATAACCAAAAAAAGCCAATAGAACTAACGACAAAAACAATGCCATAAAGGTAACTAAAAATACTATTTTACTGGGTGTTGCATTGGGTAAGTACCTTGTATAATCCGCAGTACAAGTGGCCCATCCCAAGTTATAAGCAACTAATAAAATAAATGCCGACACTAAATGAGTAGAGCCTGTAGGTGTTTCTAGGGCTGTTGGCAAACCCACTTTATTCATAGCAACAAAACCAATAATCATAAAAAATACGGCTAATAAACTCCCGGTGTACTTCGCGGTATTTTGTATCAAATGATGACCATACACGCCTATGACCAGTTGTAATATGACCAAAATAGCTAAAGCGCCCCACATAGGTATGTTAATGTTGTAATCGGCAAATAGCACTATAAATGCAGTAGCCGATATAACATTATTAATTACATCCCAGCCAATTGCATTGACCCAATTGAGTAAAGCCGGTAATTTTTTTCCTGCAGCTCCCAAAGCAAAGCGACTCGCTTCAATTTGAGACAATCCCGTTTTAGGTCCAATAACGCTTGTTAATGCCGGTAATGCACTGCCCACCAAACTACCCATTAAAATTACAAACATAGCATCTGTAAAATCCAGCTTCATACCAGCAACCAATACACCAATCAACCAGGTTGCAATTCCGGTATTACCTCCTAGGAACACCCAAAAAGGTTTATTTATGGCCAAGGTTTGTTCACTTTCATGGACACCATCACTTATTAGCGAGTGATGTTTTTTTTCCATGGGGATATTTATTTTCTTTAAAACCATTTACCTAAAACCAATGAAATACGAGCAAATTACAAATTATATTTAAATTGCATTAATACCAATTATCTATTATTTTACTAGGTTATAGCCTTTCATAAAACATCTCTACCCCTGTAAAAGTTTTTATACCCTTCACTTTAGGTAACACATGAGTTTTATTGATAACCTCCAGATCAAAAGCAAATTAATATTTAGTTTTTCTATCATCATATTATTATCAGGTATAGGAATGCTAAATGCTGTTGATAGCTTAGATAAGCTCAATAGTAAAATTAATTTTGCTATTGATAATGACATGACAGTAGTGGTTATTAACCAAAAAATACGCCGAGCCGCTTATCAAATTCGACTCTATGAAATGGAATTAAACGATACAAAATCATATGATGATCAAATGTCGAAGGTTTACATGGTGCGTAGTGCACAAGATGAAATATCAAAAGAATTTGATACCATCAGTAAGCTAAATCTTCAACACGACACCATTAAACTAGTTGATTCGTTCAAGTTCGAGATTTTTAAATTTAATGAATTAGTCAATCAAGTTATTAAAGATATTGAAAACCATAGCGATATTGATATTACAAAACCAAGTTCAGAACAGATAAATAATTCATTTGAAAAAATCTTAATTGCTTCTGGATACATTACCACTGAACAAGATAACAAATTTAAACAAGCCAGAGATGATACCGATGATATTTTTTACGAACAGATAAAGATATCATTAGTCTTAATATTGTTTATCGTTTTACTAGCTATCTTTCTTGCATGGGCGATTACTAAATCATCGGGTGGCAGAATAATAAATTTAATTAAAACCACTCATCGTATTTCTAGTGGTGATCTAGAAACTAAAAATACTACATTAGGTAATGATGAAATTGGACAATTAGCGGAAGCGATTGATTCAATGCAAGCTACTTTAAGACAAGGTAATGCCAATATCGAACAACAAAACTGGTTAAAAACTGGCATTGCAAATATCAATGAGGTCTCATTAGGACAAGACAATATTCAGACTTTAAGTACGGTCATTATCAATGAAATTGCTACCTACATCAGTGCGGGTGTAGCTACCTTGTATGTTACTGAACAGATAGAAAACGAATGTTTTTTATCTTTAATGAGTAGTTACGCTTACAGTAATCATGATGATAACCCAACGCAGTATAAACAAGGCGAAGGTTTAGTTGGGCAAGTTGCTTTATCACGCAAACCGATTTTACTTAAAAATGCCACAGAACATTATCTTAAAGTTGCCTCTGGCATTAACACTTCAACACCTACAAATATATTCATATTACCTATTCTTTACCAAAACGCTATTCAGGGGGTTTTAGAAATTGGAACTGTCGCTGAATTAAGTCCTACTGAAATCGAATATTTAACTCAAGCCACTGAAGTCATAGCAAAAGCCATGGAAATCACTTTGGCTCAAGATAAGATGAGACGCCAACAAATAGCATTAACACAAGCTAATGAAAAGTTGACCGAATTAGATCAAATGAAGACCAACTTTCTTTCAACCGTTTCTCATGAACTCCGTACACCTTTAACCTCAGTTATCGGCTTCGCTCGCATTATGCAGAAGAAGTTCGATAGTGTACTTTATCCCGCTTTAGTAGATAACGAGGATAAAAAAGTTATGAAAGCTATTCGGCAAGTTATGGATAACACAGGCATTATTGTTGAAGAAGGCGAAAGACTCACCTCACTTATTAATAATGTTCTGGATTTAGCAAAAATGGAAGCTGGCCGAGTTGACTGGAATATCATTAACTTAAATATTGAAGAAATTATAGATCGTGGCATTGCCTCTACTTCATCTTTATTCGCTGTCAAACCAGTATTAATGGTTAAAAAAATACCCAAAAACTTACCTTTATGTTTAGGTGATCATGATCGGCTAATTCAAGTCGTCATTAACCTTATTTCCAATGCGATTAAATTTACTGACGAAGGTTCAGTCACGCTAACAGCTGAATTAGAGGCTGATGAATTAATTGTCAGCGTCATTGATAGCGGCACTGGCATTAAAGCCGAAGATCAAGCCTTAGTCTTTGAAAAATTTAAACAGGTTGGCGACACCATGACAGATAAGCCTCAAGGCACGGGTTTGGGCTTACCTATTTGTAAAGAAATTATTGAACATCTAGGCGGGCGCATCTGGGTGGAAAGTAAAATAGGCATAGGCAGTACTTTTTCTTTCTCTCTGCCTTTATCAAACAAACTACAGAAACCATCAAATTCTTTTATAAGTGGTGAACAGCGCTATAAAAATATTTTGCTCACCAATGAAGGGGAAGAAGTCAGCTACATTTGGCAAACAGATAGCGCTCAACTAGAACAAGCCATTAAAAATAGCCTAGAAACTGCAAATTTACAGCAAGAACCAAGTTTACCGGACATTTTAGTGATTGATGACAATTTAAATATACGCCAATTCTTACATCAAGAGCTGAGTGCCGCTAACTATATCGTACGTGAAGCGAGTAGTGGCGCAGAAGGTCTCGCCATGATTGAAACTAAAAAACCTGACTTGATTATTCTAGACGTTAAAATGCCGCATCTAAATGGTTTTGAAGTAGCTGTAAGACTACATACGAATCCCACGACCTTACATATCCCCGTTATTCTTCATACCATCACCGAAGATCAGGCTTTAGGTGAACAATTGGGCATTGATTGCTATCTAAATAAACCAGTGCAAGATTCTGTATTACTTGATGCCGTTAGTCATTTACTAAAAGTACATGCTAGTCGCAAAAAAATCTTATTGTTTATTGCTGATACAGATAAAAGACAACGATGGATTAATTTATTAAGTCAGTGTGGTTTTGAAGTCATGGCTAGTGCTAATATTAAAGAGGGTGTCGAATCGGCAAGGGCTTTTGATCCTCAGTTAGTGATTGCAGAAATACAATTAGAACATGACTTTAAAATTATCAATCAACTACGAGGAGACTTAGGTTTAGATAAAGTATTGTTCACCTTACTCAGCGAATCTACTCATATATAAATTAATGAATCCAGAAATTAAACTTAAAAGAATTTGTAATAAAGGTAAACCTGCAGAAATTATTTCTCAATTTTGCAACCAATTTAACCAATCATTATGTATTGTTGATCAAAATGATACCGTTATATTTGGATCATTTACACTAGGTACCCGTCACGCTATTACTTTAAATCCAGAGACTATTTTAGGCTGGGTAATTGGCAATTCTGAATGTGCGATTTATTTAGCCGAGTTAGTGAGCTATATAGTCCAAAAAGAACTAGAAACTAAATTGCTAGCTCAAGATACACTAAGTAAGTACAAAGAATTAACATTACTGTATGAGTTGGGTGAAAAAATTTCAAACTGTATTGATATTGATCAACTAGCTAATTTGACTATAAAGGAAGCAAATAATTTACTAAATAGCGATGAAACCTTACAAATTGGTGTTCTCTTAAAAGATCAGAGCGATGATAAATTAATTATTTTTGCAGGCAAGGGTGCTCTATTTCCTGTCGGATCACAATTAACTATAATTGATGGAATTACCCAACAAGTTTTAAAATCGGGTACTGCAGAGATCGTTAATAGTGTCCCAAATGATCCACGTTATCAGTTAGCCCCAGGGAATTTATCAAATATAAACTCATTATTGTGTACCCCCATAAAAACCAGTGATCATACTTTTGGTGTGCTTAGTATCTTAAGTAGTAATAAAGTTTCATTTAACGCGGCTGAAGCTAAGGTACTTAATCTATTAGTATCACAAATTGCAACTGCAATTGGACGCGTATATTTAATTAATGAAAGGGTTTCACAAGAAAGATATCAGGAATCATTGACATTATCAAAAAATATTCAGATGGGTATGTTACCCACTACTTTCCCACGATTTACAGATGGTGGTAATTTAGATTTATTTGCTTTTATGCAGCCCGCGCGTGAAGTTGGTGGAGATTTTTATGATTTTTTTAGGCTTAATGAAACAACACTTTTAGTTGTTGTGGGGGATGTATCTGGCAAAGGAGTTCCAGCTGCATTATTTATGGTACGCGTAATCACATTAATAAGAGCCTTAGCTAAGCAACATGATGTAGTTAGCGATATACTCAATGCTCTAAATATTGAACTTTGTCGTGATAACGATGCAATGATGTTTGTAACGATTTTTATTGCTACGCTTAATATTGAAAGCAATCACTTAATATATAGTTATGGCGGACATAATAGGCCATTATTATTGTCTAAATATGGTATTGTTTCTATGCTACCAGGTGATTCAGGGATGGCATTAGGTATTTTAGACTCTTCTCCTTTTTGCTTAGAAACTATTCAACTTAACAAAGGTGACAGTTTAATTCTTTATACAGATGGTATAAATGAGGCTATGAACATTCATTACGAAGAATATGGTGATGACCGTTTTAGTGACCTACTCACAGGCTTAGATGACTTGAATGCAGAGGAATTAGTTGAGCGCATTACCCAAGATGTTTTTAGTTTTACCTTGGGTGCGGAACAATCAGATGATATTACTTTACTTACCCTAAAGATTGCTAATCAATAACCCATGATTATTTGTGCAAACCCAAAGGTCTTTAAAGAGATTTAAAAAACATGGCTGAACATTTTTTTTCTAAACACATCTCAAATGATCTACAAGAACTACCTCTTATTGCAGAGGAAGTTGAATTATTTGGTGTGCAAGCTGATTGGTCAGCTGCGATAATTATGCAAATTAATCTTGTGATTGAAGAATTGGTTGTAAATACTATTAATTACGGATATACCAACGCTAGAACTGGTCAGATACAAATAACCATTAACTCCAATAGTCTAGACATAACTCTCGAAATAACAGATGATGGCAAAGCGTATAATCCCTTAGAAAACACATTACCCGATACTAGTTTAGATATAGAAAATAGACCTATTGGAGGCTTAGGTATTTTTTTAGTTAAAAACTACATGGATACTTTTGAATACGCCTATATTGAAGGTAAAAATTGCCTAACTTTAAGTAAAAAACTTTAGTATATATTTAATAAACAGTGGATTTATCAAACTCTTCAATTGGTTAGTAATAATGAGTGAAACAATTAAACGAATCGGTTTATCCATTGGATTAATAATTATCTGCAGTGCATTATTGTTATGGTCAGATAGACATAATTACCACAACTCATCTAAATTAATACCTAAAGTTTCAAACATTACTTCTATTGCGGTTCTACAATTAAATTCAAGCCCTGTTGTTCAAGACATTAATATGGGCATATTTAATATGCTTGAGGCTAAAGGCTTTGTTGATGGTGGCAATCTAGCTGTAAAAATCTATAACCCAGAGAATGATTTACCCACTGCTAACTTAATGGCCCAAAAAATCATCAGTGGCAATTATAGAGTGGCAATATCTATTACTACTTTAATGTTACAGACCTTAGCTAATGCGAATAGATCTAGCCATGTAACGCATGTGTTTGGAGGCGTAACTTCACCTGTGATATCAGGAGTAGGCATAAATGCACTTGATAGTTTAGATAAACCCGCTTATTTAACCGGAATTGGCACAATGCCACCCGTAAAAGAAATTTTTAAAATTGCAAAACAGCTTAATCCTAAACTAGAAAAAGTAGGGGTTGTTTGGAATACAGCTGAAATTAATTCAGAATTTGCAACAAAACAAGCGCGTGAAATTTCAACTGAATTGGGAATAACTTTAATTGAAGCTCCAATCGAACAGACTAAAGACATACGTGAAGCTGCTCAATCATTAGTTGCTAGGGGAATAGATGCTATTTGGACGGGTGGAGATGCCACTGTTAATACTAACATTCATGCTCTTATTGAAGTTGCTAATACTGCAAAAATACCATTATTTTCAAACTACTATGGACATTCTAAAGAAGGTGGATTATTTGATTATGGTTCGGATTATAATGAGGTAGGTAAACAAGTCGGGGTAATAATTGCTGATATTTTGAATGGTAAAGACCCAAGTACTATTGCAGTTCAGAATTACACCCCCGAAAAAGTTATTTTAAATGAACAAGTTCGTAAATCGCTTAGAGATAGATGGGTCTTCACTCCTGATTTGTATAAAAAAGCCCAATTAATAATTGATGAAACAAGTAAAGTAAACTCCAATACTACCGAAATAAGCTCACTAACTAAAACGCTTAGCATCAATATTGACCCCAATAAGCACTATAAAATCGGTTTAGCTTATTTTGCACCCGAACCTGGTATAGATTCTGTATTGGCCGGTTTGAATGCAAAATTAAAACTTTTAGGTTTAGAAGAAGGCAAAAACTTAAGCTTTAAGACTATGCATGCTCAAGGTGAAATTGCCCAAATCTCTACATTAGGCCAAGTTCTGGACAGTAGTGATGTCGATGCTATCTTAACATTAACCACTCCGGTTCTTCAGGGGGTGGGTATGATGGCGAAACATAAGCCCGTCGTTTTTACTTATGTAACCGACCCTATTGCGGCTGGTGCTGGAACATCCTTTACCGAACACTTACCCAATCTTACGGGAATTGGCTCATTTCCACCTATAGATGACATGCTAACGGTTACGCAAAAAGTCTTACCAAAAATTCATAAAATTGGCACTCTATATAATCCCAGTGAAGTTAATTCAGTTAAAGTGGCCAGCGTCATGCGAGATCTTTGTAAACAAAAAGGCTTAGAGTTGATAGAGGCGCCTATCAATACGACAGCAGACGCGGTGCAAGCTGCCCAAAGCTTAGCAGCTCAAAACGTCGAGGCTATCTTATCAGTAAGCGATAATACAATGTACCAAGCTTTAGACGCTATTACTAATGTTGCCACAAAAAATCATATTCCCGTAGTATTGGATCAACCTGAGTTTATTAGTCAT
This sequence comes from Methylococcaceae bacterium, assembly GCA_947454605.1. GTDB lineage: Bacteria > Pseudomonadota > Gammaproteobacteria > Methylococcales > Methylomonadaceae > Methylobacter_C. Next base: position 9,078 of record CANGLL010000024.1, read on the forward strand.
GAAGCGTTAATGGTGGTAGGTGTTGATTATAAAGAAAGTGGTACTTCTGCCGCAGAACCCTTGGCGCAAATTTTAACCGGTACTAATCCTGCTTCAATACCCTTTAGAAATGTGAGTAAAAAAGTTATTCTATTAAACGACAAAGTCGCGAAAAACTTAAACATCGTGTTTCCTGACGAAGTTCGGGGTATGGTTAAATAAATATCAATATACCCGATAAGCAATAAAATTTGAGAAATTAGAAATGGAAATTACTTCCCAACTCATTAATGATGAAACAGTCATTAAATTAAGCGGTAGACTCGATGCAGCTTGGAGTAGTTCTGTAGATAAAACCCTACAAGATACTATCTATGCAGGGTCACATAAGATTGCTTTAGATTTAGAGCAAGTTAGTTATATCAGTTCTGCGGGCATTAGAGTACTGGTGATTCTTATAAAAAACCTTAAAGCACTGGGGGGGGCTTTTAGACTTATCAATGCTTCACCAGAAGTATCTGAAGTATTAAGTTTAGTTGGCTTTACGCAACTCTTATCAACACTTAAGCAAGGTACTCTTAAAACCAATACGATACCCAATACGCAACCTGAAGTTGAACAATTACAACTGGCAGATAATGAATATTCAGTTTATACATTAAATAAACATGCCAACCAATCAGGAGAGGTTATTGGCGATTCCAATTTAGCGGGTCATGAATTGACGATGAGCACTTTACCCGTTAATCATGATAGCTGGATCATTGGTCAAGGTTGTCTGGGCATTAGTCCTTATGAAAAAAATAGTGCTGGCGAACTATTAGCCGTGTCCGGTTTAGCGATTGCTTTACCCGGTGATGCGGAACAAGCAGACTGGATCCAAAAAGAACAAGAATTAACCCCGCAAGTGCGACTTTTTCATGGCCTGAGTGTTAGCGGAAACTTTCGTTATTTACTAAGATTTGGCGAAATCGCTGGTTCATTACCTTTAAAACTCAGTGAAATAACTAAAGCCGCCTTAGAAATTTGTGCCTCTGAAACAGTATCTTTTGTGGCATTAGCAGAAACAGCACATTTAATCGGTGCGGTCGCCCAACTATCACCTGAACAATATCCTACTGATTTTTTTGCCTTTCCAAGTATACGTGATCGCTTGTTGTTTACAGCAGAACCCGCATACCCAAATGAAACCTGTTTAATCATTGGGATTATTTCAAGAAACCCTGCTCATCCATTAGCCAGTCAATTAAGACCTTTAGCAGATGACTCTGACCTATCTATTCATGCGCATGCAGGCATTGTACCGTTTAACCCCATCAAAAAAGGCTACATTGAATTAACTGAATCTTTAGATAAATTTATGAATGCTCAAACAATCCGCGGGGTATTACATTTATTAAATGATGATAGAGACGGTGTAGGAGTAGGTGAAAGTTATTTGCGTAGAGGTGCTTTATGGTGTGCACCTGTGGACTTTAATGGAGAGTCTCTAACATGACACTATTAATTGGCGCATTAACATTAGGCATTATATTATCTTTATTAGCTTTGGGTGTTTATATCTCGTATCGTATCTTTGATATTGCAGACATTAGCGTTGATGGCTCGATTACCTTTGGAGCAGCAGTTTGTAGTGTGCTGTTAGTCCAAAATGGGGTGCATCCTTTATGGGCAACACTCGCAGGCTTTTTAGCAGGTGCTATTGCTGGCACCGTCAGCGGTATTTTACAAACCCATTTTAAGATTAATCCACTACTGTCAGGCATCTTGGTGATGACAGGCTTGTATTCAGTTAATTTACATGTGATGGGGCGAAGTAATATTCCTTTTTTGGGTACCGTTACCCTGTCCACCTATTGTGAAAAATTAGGCAACTTAGTTTTTGGTAGTAACGAAACTTTGCTGCTAGGTTGGACAGTATCTACAACTGACTTGATGACGCTTATTCTAATGTTTTTATTAGTCAGTAGTATATCCTTAGTCTTGTGGTTATTTTTCCATACTGATTTAGGCACGGCTATGCGAGCCTCTGGTGATAATCCACAAATGATAAGAGCATTGGGTGGTAATGTTGAATATTACAAAATATTTGGCTTAGCACTGTCAAATGGCTTAGTAGGATTAGCCGGTGCTTTGTGGGCACAATATCAAAATTTTGCTGATGTTCAAATGGGTATTGGCATGGTGGTTTGGGGCTTAGCGAGTGTTATTATCGGCGAAGCCTTAGCTGGAACCGCTAGTGTGGGCACTGCAATCATCGGTACCATCATTGGATCAATATTGTTTAGACAATTAGTTGCTATCGCTTTATCGTTCGGCTTAAACCCAAATGATTTAAAATTAATTACGGCCCTATTCGTATTTGCTGCTTTAATTTTACCCAATATGTTGAGTAAATTATCTGTTGGTAAACGCAAGGAGGTGTTATGAGTAACCCAAAATTAAACACGGATTTAAATCCTAAACTGGTTAAGTTAACTGACGTCTTTAAAACTTTTAATGCGGGTACCGTTAATGAAGTTCGACCGATGCAAGGGGTAAACTTAACAATCACCGAAGGCTCATTTGTAATTGTTCTAGGCGGAAATGGCTCAGGAAAATCAACTCTACTTAACGCCATTGCAGGTAGTTTTCCTATTGATACCGGGATAATTGAATTGGATGGTCAAGACGTTACGCAATGGCCAGAACACAAACGCGCTACTTTAATTGGACGAGTATTCCAAAACCCCTTCTCTGGAACAGCGCCCTCAATGTCTATTTTAGATAACTTTTCTTTAGCGGCAAAACGCGGTAAATTTCGAGGTTTAAGCTGGGCACATTCCTCAAATTTACAAGATGAATTAAAAGATAGAGTCAGTGAACTAAAAATGGGCTTAGAAAATCGTATGGATACTGCCATCGGCTCATTATCTGGTGGTCAAAGACAAGCATTAACTTTATTAATGGCCACTTGGCTAAAACCAAAATTACTATTATTAGATGAACATACTGCGGCTCTTGACCCTAAAAGTGCCGACCAAGTGATTGCTTTGACTGATCAAATCATCGCTAAAGAAAAATTAACCACCTTAATGGTTACCCACTCTATGCAACAAGCGATTAATTTGGGTGATCGTATAATTATGATGCATAAAGGCAATGTATTACATGATGTTAATGCAAATGAAAAACAACGCTTAAGAGTCGATGATTTATTGTCAAGATTTGAGAATGTCCGACGCAGAGAATTATTAGATGAAAGTGTGGCCGACTTACTACGACTAAGATATATTTAGTCCTAAAAATAATATTATTTATATTACCCTTTAAAACTAACCTAGACATAAACTGACATGAGTAGAAAAATATTAATAACAGACGACGAACCTCATATTAGGTTATTACTTGAACAAGCCCTAGAAGAATTAGAAGATCATGATGTGGATTTCTTCTTTGCAGAAAATGGCGAAATTGCTTTAGAGATCATTGAAACAGAAAAACCGCAACTCGTATTACTGGATGTAATGATGCCTAAAATGAATGGTTTTGATGTTTGTAAAACGGTTAAGAAGGACTGGGGCTTAGATGATGTTTTTATCATTATGCTAACAGCAAAAGGCCAAGAATATGATAAAGAAAAAGGTCAAGAAGTCGGCGCTAATCTTTATATTACAAAACCGTTCAACCCAGATGAAATAATGGCGCATGCCCTTAAAGTATTTGATATTGAATTAGATTAATCCTACAGTCTTTATTCTTAGCCTAGATTCCGGAACAACTACTATGCAAGCTTTTATTCATCCGACCTTAAATAAATTATTAGACGGTATAAAAAACTTCCAGCAACGTGCCTATGCTCAGCGACTGTTCAATATGCATGACTTAGTGGAAGACGGACAACAACCTAAGGTTTTATTAATTTCTTGCAGTGATTCACGAGTTGATCCTGCCATACTAACCAATGCGGCACCGGGTGATTTATTCGTCTTACGTAATGTTGCTAATCTAGCCCCAAATTATGAATTAGATAGTAAATATGATGGCGCTCGGTCTGCTATTGAATATGCTGTTAGGGATTTATTAGTTGAACATATTGTTATACTCGGCCATGCCCATTGTGGGGGTATCAAAGCCTTGCTTAAATCATTATCTGGACAAACCATTCCAAGAGATTTTATTGCTGACTGGGTATCCATTGCTAAAGACGGTTGTGAACGTTATGTGATTGAGCAATTGGGTGATCTAAATAAACCTTTAAGTGACGCAGATTTAGAAAACTTACATGAACATATCCATTTACTAGAACGTGCCTCTATACGTGGCTCTTTAGATAACTTATTAACTTATCCTTGGATAAAAGAACGTGTTGAGGCAGGTGATCTCGAATTACACGGCTGGTGGTTTGATTTAGAAACAGGTGATTTATGGGCGACTGATGCAGAAAACGCTGTGTTTTTACCGGTAATAGACTAAGCATAACCATGCGTTTACCCGAAAATATTATCTATGGCACTGCTGATAAGCCACCAATATCGACCCTAATCATTCTAGCCCTTCAGCAAATGTCATTTTTAGGTGTTTATTTAGTTATATCTCCTTTATTTGCTCGACATTTTGGACTTAATCAAGATCAGTCCTTACAATTAATTTCGGCGACACTCTTAGCCTCTGGATTTGGAGTAGTACTACAAACTGCAAAGTTTTGGGGGATTGGATCAGGATATTTCTGTCCATTACAAGCCACCTCCTCTACATTTGCTGGTTTACTACTCGCAAAATCATCAAGTGGTTTAGGGGCAATGTTTGGCATGGTCACTGTAATAGGCTTAGCACAGATGTTTTTTGCTTTTGTTTTTCAGCGTCTTAAAGGTGTGTTTACGGTACAAATTGCTGGCTTAGCGGTGTTATTAATCGGCTTAGGTTTAGGCTATTACGGTATTAAACTCATTCTACAAGTTGAACCGGGCTTATCTTTATCTCAGCAAGGACTGTTATGCCTATTAACACTTGGCACCATGATTGCATTTAATGTTTGGTCCAATGGAAACCTACGCTTATTTTCAGCCTTCTTAGGTTTATTAGTCGGATTAGTCAGCAGTAGCTATATGGATATTATTCCCGAAAGCAGTTGGGAAACTTTTCATAATGCACCACTATTTTACTTACCCACGCCGATGAATATAGGCTGGTCTTTTGATCCTGAATCACTATTACCCGCGATAGCAACAGGATTATTTCTGGCTTTACATAGCTTCGGCGCCTTAGTGGCCGCTCAAAAATTTAATGATGCTGATTGGAAAAGACCCGATCTACAATCTGTCAAACAAGGTATCCTCTCTGAAGGTATAACCAATTTAGTCAACTCTTTACTTAATGGTATTCCGTTAACCTCTAGTGGTGGTGCGGTTAGTTTAGCGGCATCCACTGGTTGTACCAGTCGTTATTTAGCCTATTGGTTAGCAACCTTTATGGTGATTATAGCCTTTATACCTAAAGCTATTATCATTTGGCAGATTTTACCGCTGTCAGTGATGGGCGGCGCCTTGATTTTCTTAGCTTCGTTTACCGCACTTTCTGGTCTACAAGTCATGGCGTCTAGGCTCTTAGATAATCGTAAAACGCTAGCATTAGGGATAGGACTCATCTTAGGTATCAGTTATGAGCCACTGATGGCATCATATCAACAAATATATCCGCAGGTACTTAAACATTTATTATTTTCAAGCGTCAGTTTAGGAACATTTTCTGCAGTCCTATTATCATTTTTATTTCAATATAAAAACCATACTAAAGAAATACAGTCATTTAATACCCAACAAAGCTCTCTAGATGATGTAGTCATTTATCTTGAGAAACAAGGAAAACGCTGGGGCGCTAGACCAGAAGTGGTTCACAAAGCAGAATATGCAACTTGGCAAGCCTTTGAGATATTAGTTGAAAACGGACTTATTAACGAACAAGCTAATAATAACGATAATAAAATAGATATTCATACCCTCTTCAATGAATATACATTTACGGTTATTTTAAATTATACTGGGCAAATTTTACCACTTACTACCCATCGACCCACGCATGAAGATTTTCTAAATAATGATGATGCGGTCATACAAATGGCGGGGTATTTAATATATCGTCTAGCTGATAGAGTAAAAACGGGGCACAATGGATCACAATGCCAACTTTTCTTAATATTTAATGATTAAAACCACTGATAGAGACCTAAAATGCTAACAATTACAACAGAACAAAAAGATGCCTATTTAATTATTGTGCTGACGGGTAGAGTTGATGCAAGCAACTCAAAAACCTTAGAAGAAGAAACCATTAAATTAATTAACGATGGCAATAAACAAATTATCATTAATCTAACCGATGTTAACTACGTGAGTAGTGCTGCCTTACGTGTATTTTTATTAATTGCTAAAGAATTAACTAAAGTCAGCGGCACCATCAAACTATGTGGCTTAAGCAGCACTTTAAAAGATGTATTTGATATCAGTGGCTTTAGTAAGTTATTTGAAATCAAAAGTACAGTTGATGATGCACTATAAATATAGGAAATACGTAATATAAATTTAATATGATTAACGATCATTAAAATAATTAAAGATCGTTAATATATTTTAGTATTTAAATGACTCCAGCAGCAGTCAGCAAACGCACCAATTCTCCTTTTTTGTATAAATCTATTACTATGTCACATCCACCGACCAATTGACCGTCTATATAAAGTTGTGGGTAAGTTGGCCAACTTGAATAGTCTTTTAGCGCTTCTCTTAATTCTGGATCTTCAAAAATGTTAACCGCGGTGTATTTAGCTTGCACGGCGTTTAAAATTTGCACTGTCTGTCCAGAGAACCCACACTGTGGAAAGTCTGGCGTGCCTTTCATATACAAAATAACTGAGTTATTTTCTAGTTGGTCTTTTATTCTTTCAATAACGCTCATATGAATTAATCACTCGATTTAATAAAGGGTTAGTCAATTCTACCAACTTTGGGACATTTAAAAAAGCAATTCTTATCATCCATCTCTTGCCTGTATCCTTATTGAATCTTATAATCAAATACTTTTTTTATCAGGCTAACTCTATGACGGGTCACATCATGCCAACATACAATCGCTTACCGGTCACCTTTGACCGTGGTGAAGGCGTTTGGTTGATCGATGAAAATAATCAGCGTTATTTAGATGCTCTCTCTGGCATTGCTGTTTGTAATTTAGGACATGCACATCCTGCGGTTCATAAAGCGATTTGCGCGCAAAGTGAAAAACTTTTGCATACATCGAATCTTTATAATATTGCTAACCAAGAAGTGTTGGCGGATAAATTAATCAATAAAAGTGGAATGTCCAATGTGTTCTTCTGTAACTCAGGTGCAGAAGCGAACGAAGCGGCTATTAAATTAGCTCGCAAATTTGGTCATGCTAAAGGCATTGAAAAACCTGCCATCATTGTGATGGAAAAAAGCTTTCATGGTCGTACCTTAGCAACGCTCAGCGCTACAGGTAACGCAAAAGTTCAACAAGGTTTTGCGCCTTTAGTCGAAGGCTTTATCAGAGTGCCTTACAATGATATTGAAGCGATTGAAACCGCTTTAAAATCGAATAAAGACATTGTTGCTATTCTTGTTGAGCCTATCCAAGGTGAAGGCGGCATTAATATTCCCGCGTCAGACTATTTAAATCGTATTAGAACGATTTGTGACGAATACGACATATTAATGATGTTAGACGAAATACAATCGGGCATTGGTAGAACAGGACAGTTTTTAGCCTATCAGCACAATGATATTTTGCCCGATGTATGTACTTTAGCTAAAGCCCTTGGAAACGGCGTACCCATTGGTGCCTGTTTAGCACGTGGTAAAGCAGCCGAGATATTAACAGTTGGAGCACACGGATCTACTTTTGGTGGCAATCCCCTTGCCTGTGCTACTGGCATTGCCGTTTTAAATACACTTGAAGCTGAAAACTTGATTGCACTCGCACAGGTCAAAGGTGATAAATTACGCGCGCAATTTTCTGAGAAACTGAAAGATAATGTTCACATTGTAGATATTCGTAATAAAGGTCTTATGATGGGTATTGAGTTAGATACGCCTTGCGCTGAGCTTGTTAAGCTCGCGTTAGATGAACATTTACTCATTAATGTGACTAACGACACTACCATACGTTTATTACCGCCATTAATCATCAACGAACAAGAAAGCCACCATTTGGTGAACACCTTAGTGGCTATCATTAACGATTACACTGCACAGATTCACTAATATGAAGCCAAGACATTTTACTAGCCTGCTCGATTTATCAAGCGAAGAGCTACGTCAGATTTTAAATAGAGCTATTGAACTTAAAAATACTAAAGGTCGCGAATACCAACCTTTAAAAGGTCAAGTACTGGCCATGGTATTTGAAAAATCTTCCACCCGCACACGTATTTCTTTTGAAACGGGTATGGTACATTTTGGCGGTAGCGCTTTATTCTTATCACCTAGAGATACGCAGTTAGGTCGTGGTGAACCGTTGCAAGATAGTGCTAAGGTTATATCAAGTATGGTTGATGGCATTATGTTAAGAACAGATAGACATGAAACCGTCACAACGTTTGCGCAACATTCAAGTGTACCCGTGATTAATGGTTTAACAGACCTTGAGCATCCCTGTCAGTTATTAGCGGACATGCAAACCTATTTAGAATTCCGTGGTGACATTAAAGGTAAGACCGTTACCTGGATTGGCGATGGTAACAACATGTGCCATTCTTATATACATGCGGCCCAATTATTAGACTTTAAATTAAACATCGCTAGCCCAATAGGCTATCACCCCTTACCTGCTTACGCGGACCTTGCTAAAGACCGTGTTACTTTATTCAGTAATGCCATTGAAGCGGCTAAAGATAGTGATCTAATCGTCACAGATGTTTGGGCAAGCATGGGGCAAGAAGAAGAACAAAAACTGCGTGAAGTGGCCTTTAAAGACTATCAAATTAATGAAACTATCATGAAAGCAGCTAACGCTGATGCGTTATTTATGCATTGCTTACCGGCGCATAGAGGTGAAGAAGTGACTGCCGATGTGATTGATGGTCCGCAAAGTGTTATATTTCCTGAAGCAGAAAATAGATTACATGCTCAAAAAGCATTACTCGAATTTCTATTAGTATAAATTAACGGTAGAATTTACCCATAAGTTAACCTTTATAAGAAAATACCCGTGAATAAATTATTTAGCGTTGTTTTTGTATTCTTATTGACTACACATTACGTAGTTGCTGATACCGTCTATGTTGATGACGAACAGAACTTAACACTCAGAAACGCCCCTAGCGTTCACGCTAAAGGTTTAAAAGTGCTAACAGTTGGGTATCCTCTGACAGTCATTGAAAATCAAAATAAATTTGATTTTATAAAGGTGAGTACGCTTGATGGCACAGAAGGTTATATAAAAGAGCGTTTTACCACAAATAAAGCGCCGTCTATTGATCCCAAAGATGCTGCAGCTAAAAGCATTGCACAATTACAATCTGATAATAATAAATTGCATGGTGAAATTACAGATTTAAAAGCCAGATTAACACCGGGGACGCCTTTAGAAAAGACCCTTGCAAATGAACGTGATCAATTAGCACGTGAATTGAATGATTTGAAAAAGACTGCAGCAAGTGCCTATCAGCTAAAAAACGAACGTGATGATTTTCAAGAGCGTGTCGTGAATGCAGAACGTGATTTACAACAATTTAAGTTAGAAAACCAATCACTCAAAGACACGGCTAGTCAGGATTGGTTTTTATACGGCGGTTTACTCGCATTATTTGGTGTTATCTTAGGCTTTATCTTACCTAAACTCGGTTGGCGTCGTAAGAACAATTGGGATTCTTTTTAATCAGCGAATCCAACAACACTAACCCTCATGAATTCTGAAAAATCATTCGTCAGTTGGTTTAGAGACTCTTCACCTTACATACATGCGCACCGCAATAAAACCTTCGTTATTTCATTTGGTGGTGAAGCTGTTCTAGCGGATGATTTTGCCCATCATGTGCATGACTTCGCCCTATTAAGTAGCTTAGGCATCCGTCTAGTTTTAGTCCACGGCATACGCCCTCAAATTGATGAGCGCCTCAACAAGCTAAATGCGACTGCAAATTTCCATAATCATTTACGTATAACCGATGACATTGCGCTCCAGTGCGTTAAAGAAGCCGCTGGTTTAGTGCGTGTAGAAATTGAAGCATTATTGTCTATGGGTATAGCAAATTCACCCATGGCAGGCAGTGAGTTAAAAGTAGCATCAGGAAATTTTGTAACCGCTAAGCCTATTGGCGTCATAGATGGCGTTGATTATTGTCATACTGGTGAGGTGCGTAAAATTGACAACGCGGCCTTACATCAACAACTTGATCAAAACAATGTGGTATTAATCTCACCCATCGGCTATTCGCCAAGTGGTGAGGTATTTAATCTTTCCGCTGAACAAGTGGCGACTGCTGTATCAATTAGTTTACAAGCCGAAAAATTAATCTTATTAACAGAACAAAGCTGCAATAATCCTGAAACAGGTGATGCAATACGCCAGTTTACAACGTCTGAAACTGAAGCATTTTTATTTAATCACGCGAATCTGCCGGACATTATTACCCTACCCTTAAAAGCGGCAATCCAAAGCTGTCAGTCAGGTATTGAACGTGTACATCTTATTAATCGTCATATTGACGGCGCACTACTATTAGAGCTTTTTAGTCGTGACGGTGTCGGCACACTCGTCAGCTCAACGCCATTTGAAGAATTGCGCCCTGCAACACTGAATGATATAGGTGGGATTCTTGAACTTATTAAACCGTTAGAACAGCAAGGTATCCTGGCCAAACGCTCTAGAGAAAAAATTGAAATGGAAATCACTGATTATATTGTGATTGAACGTGATGGTTTAATTATCGGCTGTACTGCGCTACATCCAAACTTATCTGAGCAGTATGGTGCTATCGCATGCTTAGCAGTACATCCCGATTATCGTGGTCATGCGCGTGGAAATAAACTTCTGGAGTATGTATACACTAAAGCAAGTCAATTAAATTTAAACTCTCTTTTTGTATTATCTACTCAAACTGTGCACTGGTTTATTGAACGTGGGTTTTTGGCATCTGATATTAATAGCCTTCCAGAACCTCTTAAGATGCTCTATAACCCAGAAAGAAACTCTAAAATTCTTCTTAAATACTTAGCCTAGTCGTGTCGAAAGTGGCTTTATCAGTATTACAAATTACTGATTTACATATATTACCTGAGAGTGAGAATACCTTATTAGGGATTAAAACTGAACACTACTTCCATGCTGTCTTAAATTTAGCATTTGCTAACCATAATCAGTATGACCTCATCATAGTGACGGGGGATTTAGCACAAGAGCCCTGTTTATCGAGTTATCAGCGCATTCGAGATCGTTTAACTCAGACAAATGTACCTAGCATTTGTTTATCTGGCAATCATGATGATTATGAGCTGATGAACCAGGTATTTAACAATGATCTTGTTAATTGCGAGAAACAAGTTTTGGTGAACGAGTGGCAGATCATTAGTTTAAATAGTCAAGTCATCGGTGCTTCAAGTGGTTATATTGATAAACCAGAATTAGCGTTTCTGAAAACGTGCTTAAAACAATATCCAAATACTCATACGCTCATCGCAATACATCATCATTTTATACCTAGTCATTGTCCCTGGCTGGACACCATGATTATTAAAAACGCAGATGAATTTATTGAGACTATTAAACAGCACCCGCAGGTGAAATTAGTCACTACAGGCCATGTACATCAAGAAATAGATAGCTATGAAGGCCATCAACGGATATTAGGTACACCGTCAACTTGTTTTCAATTTATGCCCCTCAGTGCATCTTTTAGTATTGATAGCAAAATGCCGGGCTATCGACACATCACACTGTATGAGAATGGCACTATTGATACTCAAGTCTATCGTATAGAAGGCGCATTACACGAATTAGACGCTAACGCATTAGGCTACTGATTTTAAAATTCGTTTTGTAAATTAAACACGCGAATTTGAGCTATTTTTTTATCGGTCACTAGCGCAGCACAATAATCTTGCTTTATAGGTATCTCATGTATAAACCAGTCATCTATAACACCGGTGTCTTCGGGGATATTATTAAATACATTTATA
>CANGLL010000025.1 GCA_947454605.1 Methylococcaceae bacterium
GGACTATCGCCTAAGAACCCTATTCATGTCGACACAAACTCTGGCCCCCTTGCACTTTATTTTAGTGACGATGATTTAATCACTGTCAATATGGGCATACCCAGACATAACCCTGCCCAAGTGCCTATGCTGGCCGAGCAAGAGGCCTTGACCTATCAGCTGACTATTAACAACACGCCTGTTAGTTTTGGAGCTGTATCGATGGGAAATCCTCATGCGGTTATTAAAGTCAGTGACATTGAATCTGCGCCTGTAGCTGAATGGGGTGAAATACTGGAGTCTCATACTTTCTTTCCTGAGCGAGCCAATATTGGCTTTATGCAAGTCATCAGTAGGCAGGCCATTAAGCTTCGCGTTTATGAACGAGGAGCGGCTGAAACTTTAGCGTGTGGAAGCGGTGCTTGTGCGGCTGTGGTTATAGGAATAGAACAAAACCTGCTAGACTCTGAAGTTGAAGTTGAACTTCCGGGTGGAAGTCTAAAAATTAGCTGGAATGGCCGCGGCCAACCTGTTCTGATGACAGGTCCCGCAATATCCGTTTATGATGGTGTAATAAAACTATGAAAGATCAAAAGAATACGATAACTGCCACGCAAGTTGAAAGCTACTTAAGTCAAAATTTAGATTTCTTCCATGGGCATTTACATCTATTAGAAGAAATGAGTATTCCGCATGCCAGTGGCTCTGCTGTATCACTTATTTCAAAGCAACTTGAGATCTTTAGAAACAAACATCAGGAGTTAGAAAACCAACTGACCTCTTTGATCGACATCGCGCGAGAAAATGATAATTCGATGATTCGAATGCATAAGTTAACACTTGCATTACTTGAGGCCTCTACTATAGAAGAAGTGATATCTAATCTTAAAGCCGTGTTTGCAGAATACTTTTTAACTGATTTTGTCGCTATAAAGATCATTAAAAATTGTCCTGAATCTTCAATGTCACATTTGTTTATTGACCCTGACAGCAAAGATCTTCTTCCATTTATGAAAGAGCTGACAAGTAATCAACCTAAATGCGGACGCCCCACTATTAGTCAGTCTAAAGTACTGTTTGACACTTCGGCTTTAGAAATAAAATCGTGGGCCGTCATACCGATGAACTTCACTGAACTCGAGGGTATTTTAGCGATAGGTAGCCGAGAGAAAGATCGCTTTCACCACAGCATGGGGAATTTATTTTTAACTCAAATTAGTGAAATCATAGGGACACGTTTAATTTCATTACTCCGTAAATGAAATGATGCATGTTGATGCTCAGCAGATGCTGGCTGATTATGTAACCCAACTCACTATTGAAAAACGCGTGTCACAACATACCCTAAAAAACTATCAACGAGATATCGCTCAGCTTGAGCAATATTGCATAAAAAAAGAGGTTGGCTTATGGGCTGACCTCACTCAAAATGATATACGGTCACATATGGCTAATCGCCATAGAAATGGCTTGGGTAGTAAATCAATTCAACGCGAACTGTCTGCTATTCGTGGATTTTTTAACTACCTTCTCAAAAACAACTTAGTCGAAAATAATCCCGCGCAACATATCAAAGCCCCTAAACAGGCGAGAAAACTACCCCGAACACTCGATGTTGACCAAATTAATGGGTTGCTAGACGCTAAGCCTAACTCGAGCTTAGAGATTCGTGACTTAGCGATGTTCGAATTATTTTATTCTTCTGGCATACGTTTAAGTGAATTAAGCGCTCTTGATTTAAATGATATTGATCTGGGCGATAAAACATTATTAATCCGCTCAGGCAAAGGCAATAAATCAAGAATACTGCCCATGGGCGGTAAAGCTATTAATGCTATCAAGCTTTGGCTGGGGCATCGCATTGTAAATCTAGAATCAACCGAATCCGCTTTATTTACATCAAACCGTGGCACTCGATTAGGCCAAAGAAGCATCGAATTAAGACTGTCGTCATGGTGTACAAAAAAGGGCTTAATTGAAAGTATACATCCCCATATGCTGAGACACTCTTTTGCTAGTCACTTACTTGAATCCAGTCAAGACTTAAGAGCCGTACAAGAACTGTTAGGACACAGCAATATCAGTACGACGCAAATCTATACGCATCTGGATTTTCAGCATTTGGCAGATATCTATGATAAATCACACCCCAGAGCGAAAAAAAATCGCTCCAACCCTAAGCCTAGCTAAGCAATAAACTTAAAAATCTGCTAACATTGCAAATATTTTTGACCGAATACAGTTGTTTTATTTAAAAAACACACCCTCATGACAGGATACTGGAAATGGCAGCACACGACACACTAGATGAGACAAAATCTAAAGGCATTCTATGGGGGTTTGGGGTTCTTACACTCGCATCTTTAGTCGTACTTTTAATTCTAGGTGCTTGGTGGGGCAGCGAACCAGATCAATTTAACATCCAAGATGAAGCGCGTAAACGTGTCGAAGAGTCTAAAGTTGAAACCAATGAACACCATGAACAACCGGTTCATGTTGCTGAAGCACCCAAAACAAATGAAGACGGAGAAATTGCTGAAGGCGAGTTCTCTGAAATGCCTATCGGTTATACCTATACCAACACCTTAGCGCATATTGCTGAGGTTTTATTACACAAAAGCGGCGGATATATTACTAATGACGTTGCCCCACCTGGCGTATTTCTAGACAACATCTCAAACTGGGAATATGGCGCACTCGTTATGTTGCGTGACGCAACTACCGCATTAAGAAACCACTTTGCTAGAGACCAATCTCAATCAGCTGAAGATCCTGACTTGGCGATTGCAGAACCTTATTTTTACTATGAGCATAACTCATGGGCATTACCTTCAACTGAAGCAGAGTATCAAAAAGGTATTGAAGCATTGCATAAGTACATGTCACGCTTACAAAAATATGGCGGCAATGTTAAAAAAGCTCAATTTTATTCAAGAGCGGATAATTTATGGCAATACACTGAGGTTGTGATTAAACGTCTGGGTGGTTTATCAACACGCTTAACGGCTAATAGTGCGGGTGGTAATTATGGTCCCGGGCTTTCTGTACTTGAAAAACAAGCCGCTGATGAAAAAGGTACGCCCGTAACCAAAGTATCATGGTTAGAAATAGACGATATTTTCTATGAGGCGCGTGGCGCAAGCTGGGCTCTATTACATATTCTTAGAGCTATTAAACATGACTTTGCTGATATTCTTTTAGATAAACGTGCGATGCGTACCGTAGATATTATGATTAAAGCGATGGAAAATGCTTTGACACCTATTTTAAGCCCAATGATCTTAGATGGTAGTGGTTACGGTTTATTTGCTAACTATTCACTCACCATGGCTAATTACATTTCACGTGCTAACGCGGCGGCATTAGACTTACGTGACATTATGAACAGGGGCTAATAGCTCAATGGATGAACAGATCAACTACAATCTAACTCAAGTCAGCACCTGGAAACGTATTTTCTTCATGATGGTTTTTGCGGCAATAGGCTCATTAGTTAGAATAATGATTTGGGGCGTTATTTTATTACAGGTGGGTTCAACACTCTTAACGGGTAAAGCCAACCCAAACATACTTAGCCTGGGTCAAAACCTATCCTCGTATACTTATCATATTTTATTATTTATGACTTTTAATACGGAAACCTTACCTTTTCCTTTTTCTGCGTGGAACTTAAGCACAGAGATAGAGTTAATTAATAAATAAAAAAAGCCCGATCAAATTAAACACTTGATCGGGCTTTTTTCAAAGACTTAAACTGAGTCTAATCTTCGTCGTCTTCATAATCGTCATCTTCTTCACCCATCTCGTAGAATTCCATCTCATCTTCGGTCTCTTCTTGGTCGAGATCAGAAGTCTCATCATAATCAAACTCATCATCTATATTTAACAGAGTCTTTAAATAGCGATAAAGTAGTCTAGATGATTTAGGCGGCTTATTAGCTTCCGCTTCTTTCTGAATATTTCTTAATAGCTGTCTAAGATTCTGTCTATCAGCATCAGGCTGTTCATTTAAAAACGCCGTTAAAGCATCATGCCCCCCTTTAACTAAACGATCTCTCCAGCGCTCAACGATGTGATGCTCTCTTACACCATGAGCACTCTTGTTTTTGATTCTCGCTAACTTCTCTAAAATAGGCTCAACATCTATTTTGTGTAGTTGCCCAGTTATAAATTTTAAAAGGCGCTTTCTTGCCCCTTTATGGGGCATCTTAGAAACCTCAAGAATCGCTTTGTGGATATTTTCTGGCAAGTCTAGTGAATTAACTTGAGTGACAGACAGCTCAGATATCTCTTCACCCAAGGCAAAGAGGGCTGCCATATCTTTTTTTATCCGCGTTTTATTAGGCCTAACGGCGTAATAAACTATCTGACCTTGGTCATCATATTCATACTCATAATCAAACTCTTGCTCTTCACTCATCTTTTATCAAACCATCACACATAAAAATATCGCTATAAACTCTAGAAAACTGACCGAAGCGTCCCTGCCCTATTAAAACCAAACGAGATACACAATCAATTAAACACTCCTAAACATTTTACCACAGACTACCTCAGCATCTTCTAAGCGTTAAATACTGATTAAATATTAAAATCTATTTATTACTGAGCAATCAGGACAAATTTGCGATAATGCTCGATCATTCACTTTTAAGGATATTACTCACCCATGTGGTTTAAAAATCTCAGCATTTTTCGTCTTACCGAAACATTCACATTATCAGCCGAAGAATTAGAACAAAAATTAGAGGCACTCGCTTTTCGACCTTGCGGACCTCATGAAGAGTTTTCTTTAGGCTGGACTTCACCTACAGGTAAGTCCGGACAACAGCTTGTCCATTCAAGCAATGGCTATATGATGCTATGTGGAAAAAAAGAAGAGCGTGTTTTGCCATCCGCAGTTATCAATGAATTGGTTCAAGAAAAAATCATAGAAAAAGAAGCGCAACAAGCACGTAAATTATCTAAAAAAGAACGCACCGAAATAAAAGACGAAATTATTTTTGAATCACTGCCTAAAGCATTCACATTTTCCCGGAAAACATATGCTTATATTGATATTAAAGGCAACTATATTGTCGTTGATTCGGCTTCTAGCAAAAGCGCAGAAGATTTATTAAGCCTACTTCGTAAATCCCTAGGATCTTTGCCGGCAATCCCATTAAATACGCTTGATAAACCAAGTAGCATAATGACCCAATGGTTACTCACTCAACAAACGCCGAGCGATTTAACTATCGAAGATGAATGTGAATTACGTTCCGACGAATCAGGCAGTATTATTCGTTGTAAAAAACATGATCTTAGCTTACCTGAAATAAAGAACCATCTAGACTCCGGCAAAGCTGTCATTAAATTAGCATTAAACTGGTCAGATCGACTAGCTTTTATAATTGATGAAAATTTAGCGGTTAAACGCTTACGGTTTCTTGATTTAATACAAGATCAAGTTTCAGAAATAGATATTACAGACGCAGAAGCACAGTTTGATGTTGATTTTTCAATTATGTCAGCAGAGTTAGCTAACTTTATTCCACGTTTATTGGAAATTTTTGGCGGGGAAAATCAAGCATAAAAAAAGCCCGGTGGGTAAACCCGCCGGGCTTTTTCAGCATCAAAAAAATGATGAATTATTTCATCATTGATTTTTTGAACATGCTGTCCAATTTGCTGTTTGTATCTTGTGCGTATTGAGCAGCGCGGTTAGCAGCTGATTCAGCAGCAGCAGCTTGAGCAGCAGCAGCGTCAGCAGCAGCTTTTGCGCTAGCAGCGTCAGAAGAAGCAGAAGCTACAGATGATTTCAAACCGTCAATTTGTGATTGAAGACCTTCAATGTCAGAGTTAGTCGCACAACCAACTACTAAGCTAGCAACCATTGCGATCATTGATAATTTAATTACTTTTTTCATATTATTTTCCTTAGTCAGAGTTATTACTACAAAAAACATTATAGCTGGCACAGATTTTATCAGGTTTTTAAAAAAATTCCACTTTTATTTTATTTTTACTACGGTTCCGGTTTCCACCAATTGACTTAAGTGATCAATTTGAGGATTAGTTAATGCTATACAACCATGCGTCCAGTCAAATGTCTGATGAATCCTTAGATCAGCTCGGCCCAACCCATGTATACCAATTTGCCCACCTAAAGGTGTATTTTGAGGAGGAATTTGTTTAGACTGATGAGCTGTAACTATCCTATCAAAGGTAAATCTATCAATAACACCTTTATTTAAAGCCTTTTCAGCATCTACTGAAGAAGGGTAGGTTAAACCGAAAAAGCGTCGAAACTCGCTTTTTTTACCAACCCAACCAATGCGATACTCTCCAAATGGAGTAACATTATCGCCCCTATGATTTTTCGATCCTGCTCCACCTCTTCCGATAGCAATAGATTCAATTGTCTCTATAGTTTTATCTCCTTTTTTTACTTCAATTTTACGGCCTTTTGTATCAACCAATAACCATACATTGGGATCTGCAAAAACATGACAAGAAACAATAAAAAAGAATAACAAAGAACAAATTCGTATCATATTAATTTTAGACTATACCTAAATTTTGGTGTATTTTATCTACCAAGTTAATTATCGCATTATGGAGAAGATATGCAAGCAGATACCATCCCAACATCCCCCTATCAAGACCAAAACCCAGGCACCTCAGGACTACGAAAAAAAGTTAAAGTATTCCAGCAAACGGGTTATTTAGAAAACTTTGTACAGTCTATCTTTGATTCGCTTGAAGATACTCAAGGTAAAAGTCTTGTATTGGGTGGTGATGGTAGATATTTTAACAGAGTAGCCATACAAATTATCATTAAAATGGCTGCTGCAAATGGCTTTGGAGAGCTTATCATTGGACAAGGCGGCTTACTTTCAACACCTGCTGCTTCACATATTATTAGAAAATATCAAGCTTTTGGCGGCCTTATACTTTCAGCCAGTCATAATCCTGGTGGTCCTGACGAAGATTTCGGCATCAAATACAATGTTAGCAACGGTGGACCCGCCCCAGAGAAATTTACAAAAGACGTATTTCAACGTAGCCAAGTCATCGATCATTACAAAAGCACTAACATCCCAGATGTAGATCTTGATAATCTAGGCTCTCAAGAATTTGGTAATCTAAAAATCACCATCATCGACCCAGTCACTGACTATGCTGAACTTTTAGAATCAATCTTCGATTTTAAGTTATTGAAGCAAAGCATTAGCAATGGCTATATTACGTTGCTCTTTGATGCTATGAGTGCCATTACAGGTCCGTATGCAAAACGCATCCTAATAGATACATTAGGTGCATCACCCGAGTCCGTCATTAATGCTGAACCTCTTGAAGATTTTGGTGGTCATCACCCTGACCCCAACCTTGCCCACGCCCATGAGCTTGCGGAGCGCATGTTTAGCGTTAATGCACCTACCTTTGGTGCTGCGTCTGATGGTGATGGTGATCGCAATATGATCACTGGTAGTCATATTTTCGTAACCCCTAGCGACAGTTTAGCTATTATGGCCGCTAATGCTCATTTAATTCCTGCTTACAAAGCGGGGTTGAGTGGGGTCGCGCGCTCCATGCCAACCAGTCAAGCTGTTGATCGTGTTGCCAAAAACTATAAAATACCTTGCTATGAAACACCTACCGGCTGGAAATTCTTCGGTAACTTATTGGATGCAGGCAAGATTACTCTTTGTGGCGAAGAAAGTTTTGGCACGGGCTCTACCCATGTTCGAGAAAAAGACGGCTTATGGGCCGTATTGTTTTGGTTAAATTTAATCGCTGTAAAACGTCAATCCGTTGCAGATATTGTTCACGAACATTGGGAAAAATTTGGGCGTGATATTTATTGCCGCCATGATTATGAAGCCATAGAAACACCCATCGCGAATTCTATTGTTGAACATTTACGCGAACAACTTCCTAAACTACCAAAACAGGTATTTGGTGAATATAAAGTGAGTTATGCCGATGAATTCTGTTATGAAGACTCTATCGATGGCAGTATCAGTAGCCATCAAGGAATTCGTATTGGATTTGAAAATGGCTCTCGTATTGTATTCCGATTGTCAGGAACGGGTACAGTGGGCGCAACGCTAAGAATCTATATTGAACGTTTCGAAGCAGACATCACTAAACATAACCAAGAAGCTCAAGTTGCATTAGCTTTTTTAATTGATCTAGCAGAACAACTTTGCGAAGTTAAACAACGTACTGGTAGAACAGAACCTGATGTAATCACATAAAAACATCGCATCCTCATAGAAGCAAATTATTTGCTTCTATGAGACAAGAGGCTTAAGCCCCTAAGGTTTCATACTATGAGCAAAATCATGTAAGAAACAAATCAATAAAACACCCGCAGCTATTAAAGCAATTTGCTGCAGAGAAGTTTTAGTATCTGTTTTAGTGTGCAAAGAAGGAATCAAATCTGCAACGGCAATATAGATAAAACTTGAAGCCGCCAAAGCCAGAAAATAAGGCAAAGTATTTTGTATATTTTCCAAACTAAAGTAGGCCAAGACACCGCCTAAAACTGTAGTTAAGCTCGCCAAAACATTATATAGAAGCGCTTTCCTTCGGGAATAACCACTATCTAACAAAATTGCAAAATCACCCACTTCCTGTGGAATCTCATGTGCCGCCACCGCTAAGCTGGTTACAATACCCAATTGCACATCAGTTAAAAATGCAGCCGCAATTAAAATACCATCAACAAAATTGTGAATGCTATCACCCAAAATAATTAATGCGCCGGCTGACTTTTTTGCCCCGTGCTTATGTGAGTGATCATGATCTGCATGACTATCTTCTCCATGAGCCTCACAATGCCCTGCATGGCAATGTCGCCATACCAATAATTTCTCTAAAACAAAAAAACCTAGTATTCCAACTAAAATAGTGCCTGATAAGGCTTGAAATTGTTCCGGCTTTACCAATTCGAAAGCCTCTGGTATTAAACCCCAAAACGCAACAGCCAATAACGCACCTATTGCAAAACTAATTCCATGAGGTAAAACTGCTTTTCTATGCTCTTCCCTCAACAATAAAAAGATAGCAGCAGCCAATACACTTAATACACCACCCACCGCTGTGAAAATTATAATTAATAACAACAGATTCACTTTATGATTCCCTCCAAATTAAAGAAGCCATACGGCCTGTTTGGCCATCTCTACGATAAGAATAATACGACTCATTTTCTGTAAAAGTACAAGCAGCGCTAGAATAAACGTCATTAACTCCGATTTTTGTTAATTCAATACGCGCCAAATGATAAATATCAGCCAACCACTTATCCGAGGAAAGCTGAACAAAAGCACTTTCATTTCCCAAATACTTTCTAACAAAATCATCTCGTACCTCTGCACCTACTTCAAAACAATTTGGACCAATTGCTGGCCCTAACCAAACCATATAACCTTGATTATGACTCGATACCTTCTCTAATGCCTTTATAGTCTTAGTTACAACTCCAGCTAATAATCCTTTCCAACCAGCATGCACAGCGGCAACTTGCGATCCATCATTAGAACAAATTAACAACGGCAAACAATCTGCTGTTAAAACAGCACATACCACCCCGATTTTTGAAGTATAACTAGCATCAGCTTGCTCTGGCATAGGCCTATGGATGGCTTCTATCGCTCGATCACTATGTATTTGTTCTAACCAAACGGGCTCAGTTTGCAGCTCTAATTCAGAACTAATAATCGCTCTATTTTGCATCACTGAATCTAAATTATCGCCAACATGCGTAGCAAGATTGAGAGTATTAAAAGGCGACTCACTTACACCGCCCACTCTTAATGTTGTTAGCGCTCTAATATTTGAAGGCGCAGGCCATTCGGGATATAGAAAGCTAGGTGGATTATTCATTAGATGCCAAAGCTTCTAATAAACGCACCATATCATCAGGTAATGGCTGTATCCACTCTAAATACTCATTTGTAACAGGATGTTGCAGCCCAAGCTTAGCTGCGTGTAGCGCTTGACGTTTAAATCCACGAAGTTCTTTTTCCAACTCCTCACTACATCCCGCAGGCATTTGAAAACGCCCCCCATAAACTTGATCACCCACTAAAGGAAATCGAATATGCGACATATGTACCCTAATTTGATGAGTTCGCCCTGTTTCTAACTTAACTCGCACAAAAGTATGGCGTGTAAAACGTGTCTCAACTCGATAATGTGTTATAGAATCTTTACCTGACTCTCGCACCGCATAACGTTTTCGATCAGTCGGATGACGCGCGATGGGCTCATCAACTGTACCACCTGCTGTCATTCGTCCACGTGTAATAGCTAAATACTCTCTATTGATACTACGCTCTTGTAATTGCTGCGTTAAGCTATTGTGCGCCTGCAAAGTTTTAGCAATCATTAAGATGCCACTCGTTTCCTTATCAATTCTATGCACAATACCTGCTCTAGGTAATGTCTCTAAATTAGAATCATGATTTAATAACCCGTTTAATAAAGTACCATTCCAATTACCCACTGCCGGATGCACCACCATACCCGCAGGCTTATTAACAATTAAGATACTTTCATCTTCATAGATAATATCTAAAGGAATTTCTTCAGGTTCCGAGTTGATAACAACCTCAGCTTCCGCATCTAGCTCTATCTCCTCACCACCTTCCAATTTATCCTTAGGCTTAAGCGCCAAGCCATTAACTTTTACGCGCCCCGCTTTAACCCATGTTTGCAATTTACTGCGTGAATAATCAGCAAATAATTCAGCAAGGATTTGGTCCAAGCGCATACCTGCCATTTCGTTAGGAACTTCTGCCGTTAGTCTTGTCATAACAAGTTCTTCTGAATAAACCATAGTTAAGTTATACTCGCAAGTTAATTAGGCAATTCAAGTATGCCTTTTATCTTTCGAGAAAACCTCTAATATTACAACGTGTCGTTGGTACTATGCGATTAATTTTAATTAAAATTTTATTTGTTTGCTGTTTAAGCCTATTTTTAAACGGCTGTTCATCCTTTAAAGATATATTTTCTAGTGATACTAAAGCTTCTGATGAAGCAGAGTACGCTGACTGGACTGCTGAAAAATTTCGCACTGAAGCGAAAAAAATGATTGATGATAGTAACTATGAAAAAGCTATAAAACTGTATCAGGCACTTGAATCACGTTATCCTTTTGGTGAAGACTCCGCTCAAACTGAACTTGATATTGCTTACGCCTACTTTAAAAATAATGAACCTGAGTCAGCCATAGCCGCCGCAGATCGTTTTGCTAAAATTAACCCACGTAGCCCAGCCATTGACTACGCCTATTATTTAAAAGGCTTAGTGAATTACAATCGCGGTATTAGTTTTGTTGATCGTTTTTTGCCCACAGATACGTCTCAACGTGATACTGGCACTGCATCAGAAGCTATAAAAAACTTTGAAGAACTTATTCAACGCTTTCCTAACAGTAAATACATTGCAGACAGCCGTTTAAGACTAATTTCTTTAAAAAACAATCTCGCGATGCATGAAGTGCATGTAGCAAGATATTATATGAAACGCCATGCATATTCTGCAGCCATTAACAGAGCTTCAATAGTAATTGAAAAGTATCCACGTACTCCAGCTGTGCCTTATGCCCTATTAGTTTTAAATGAAGCCTATAACAACCTAAATCAACCAACACTAGCCAATGATGTAAAACGTATATATGAAATAAATTATCCAAGTGGCCCTCCGGTTCTTGAACAAGCAAAATCCACAATTTCACACCAAGTATGGGATTTTATAGGATTAGAGAAATAATATATTTGGAGACATCGTTTTCAAGGAGTGTTCCAAATTTTATATAAATTGCCGTTAATCACTACACAAGTAGTTGCATCTAATCGTGCCTTATTTTTTGAGCCCCGACCACTGCATCCGCAACACTCCAAAATAATTTATGCTGAAATTGCGCTGGCGCTAACTTTAACAACAAATGTCTCAGAGGGTCTTTAACTCGAGCTAATAAAAGCAATTTTTTTCGTTTATTCAAATGCTCGGCAAACTCTATTAAAGACTCAGCGGCAGTACTATCAAGATCCGCACTTTGCTCTAGACTAATAATAAGAATTCGCACTTCTTTCCTAGCCTTTAATCGCCTATATATTTCAGTCAATAAGCCTTCAACACTTGCAAAAAACAAAGGCGCCTCAGGTCGTAAAATTAAAATATTATCTTGAGGAACAGCTTTAGGATGATTTTCTCTATCCACATAATCTCGTGAACTTCCCAATTCAGCAAGTTCCCTTACCACTGGCTGACTAAAAGATCGAATAGCTGCCGCTATCGATAAAGCCATCGCAATCAACATCCCATGCAAAACGCCAAAAGCCAACACCGCAATAATAGCGGCCAAAGCCAAATACTGATCTCTATTCATACGCCACAAAGCCAATAATGCTTTTGGGTTTAAAGCATGACTTAAAGCATTAATAACCGCGGCTGCGACTATAGGTTGAGGAATTAAAGCGATCCATTGTTGACCAAAAACAATCATTATCAACAACACTGCTGCCGCAAAAACTCCAGCCATCTTAGATTTTGCACCCGCATCTTCACTTGCAGAACTTACAGAGAATCCCGCTCCGACGGGCATACCCTGGAGTAGTCCTGATCCTAAATTAGCCGCACCTAAAGCTAATAGCTCTCGATTAGAGTCAACTTTATCCCCATGAATTAAAGAAAGACTACGAATACTTCCCCAAGACTCCGCAACAATAATCACCATTAAGCCACAAGCCAACTCAGCTAACTGCAACCACTTTTCTATAGGCAACTGAGGAATATTCAAACTGGGCAACTTTATTAAAACCGTACCGACAGTCGCGACATGATATTCAGACAAATTAATGGTATAACTTAAAATAATGCCTAAGACCAAAACCACAAAAGCACTAGGTAAAGTTGGCCAGCGTTTTAAAATGGATAGCGCAAATAGAGCAACCACACCAATCACGGTACTCCATAGAGAAGCCTCATGAAATTTATCAAACAACTCCAAATACAATTTATATAGATTTGGCGTGTGTACAGTAATGCTTAGAATAATTGGCAATTGTTTACTGATAATTGTAATAGCCAATGCAAAAGAAAATCCATGTAATACAGGTCTTGATACAAAAGCAGACAACTTACCTAGTTTAGCCTTTGAAAAAATCAACAATCCCAACCCCGTAAGCATTACTAAAGCTGCTCCTAAACTTACAATACTGTCTGCATCAGGTGGACGCATAGACAAGACAACAGCCGCCAAAAGAGCTGCAGCAGAAGAAGTTGGAGCCACTATTGCGAAAGGACTATCACCCAATAATGCGTAAACCACTAAACCAATTAATGCCGCAGTAATTGCAGCTTGAATTGAAAGATGAGCAATGGCTGCATAGGCGACTGCCTCTGGCAATAGAATAAAAGCCACAGATAATCCCGCGACTAAATCAGCCAACAATATATATTTCGAAAGTGTTTTAATCGGATACGACCCAAGAAAATTGAAAACCATCATTTAAATGGCGCTGCTTGCTGACTGAGAACGCACACTTCATTATCTATAAAGATTAATTTAAACAATTTTGCAGTAAATCATGGCGTCTTCATCAAATTCATAAACAGCACATAAACGATGATATCCATCAGCGATAATGACTCGTCCATTGACCTCATCCCTCACTAATAACAAAGGAGATAGCGCAATACCTTTATCTATTTTTTTACAATCTTTCTGGACATGTGAATTACTCACCCCTAACAAAGACAACTGTGAAGCTCTAAAAATATCTTTGGCTTTAAATTGCACAATACCAACTTCTCTTAACGGATCAACAATCTGACTTACTTTTTCACGATTATAAATAATACTTAAATAAGACGTTGCGGCATGATAATCATGCTCCTCAACTTCTAACAACCAGTTCACTTCTGTATCATTAGATTTTGACATTTTATTTAATTATCCAAATCTATAATGTTTCTAAGCAAATGATTAAGCGGACTGTTCATATCAATTAATTCTCTTAGTAATTGATTAGTCCTCTCTTGTTCAGCTATCTGGGTATCTAGACGTCTTTTAATCCCAAATACAGCGAAAGGCAATAAGAACCACAAAATACCAAGTGCACCTAAAAATAAAACCCAAAACACACCAATGCCACCAAGCAGATCCGCCATAGAAATTCCTTAAGATATGAAGAAGTAAGACAATAAACACAGTTATTCGCAATCAGAATAACACAAGAAGACTAGCCATTAAAATTAGCTTAGGCGTTGGGAAACAAATTCGCTAAAAAATGTTTCCCAAGCAATTGAAGATGAATACAGATATTTATTAACGCGAAGCCTGAGCCTGCATAAGCTTTAGATTTTCCTCTACGCCTGCGGCTGCGGTTAAGCCAGCCACATTCTTTTTAGTAAAGAAACCATCAAAATCACCAAAGCGTTGGACATACTCCACAATTAAAGACGAATGCTCAGATGCGCTGGAGAAGATTTGCTTCAACCCTTCATCTTTAGAGCCAATAACATCCAACAAAAAGTCTTTACCATTTGCGCGAATCACATCCACCACATAATCTATATTAGCGATGCCATTAGTTTCACCATCCGCCACAATTAAAGCAACGTGATGCAACCTAGGCCCGTAATTACGCACAAAGCTTTCCGTGGGTGAAGGCAATCCATCAATATGATTCAAAAAGTAGGGATTATTAGCCGCGGTAAATACTTTAGCTGGGCTATTTCTTTCATCTTTAAAATGAATACTTTTGGTCACATTAGTAGATGAGTTTTGATCGTGAATATCATATGACCCCCAATAGTAATAACTAGAGAGCGTTAAATATTCCAAAATAGCCACTTCACGATTTTGGCTGTATACGCGGGTCGCCAAATGATCAATTGGCAGAATTAAGTTCTCAATACCCAAGTTCTTTTGAATGTTTTTAGCATTAATATAAGCCTGATTCACATCATCCCTAATAACACTCACACCTAAATCATACACACGAATATTTTGTTCCGATCTTTCCCAGTAACCTACAATATTATGCGTATAAGGTGAAGGCTTAACGATTGCCATGTTTGCGGGCAATTCGAGATCTTGCATTTGCTCTGGACTAAAGAAACGAATCTCACGAGATTTTTGAATCTCCACCACATCACGTAAGTTAGTAACCCTAAATATCTCCCCCATATAACGCGCATTCGGCTTAAAGGCGCCGATGGGATAGACCTCATTTAAACTCCTAAAAATGCCATGATAGTCTGGGTTACGGACCTCACGTACTAAAATATCAGGCACACTCATATCAATTCTTAAAACATGAGTAGAGTAAGTTTCTGACTCTAAAGTGACTAAATAATTATAAGGCGTCATCAACGCCAATTCACCGACATAACTCACGGAGCAACCTGGCTCTACGTTAATTATTAAGGCATCCACCTGCCGAATCATATCCGTTAGACCAATCCGATCACGATCTTCCAACAACTTGATCAAATATTCGTTAAACCAAGAAGAGTTATATTTATCTCCCTGAATTGGGTAAATTAAAGAATTCATATCACCTAAAGTATTCTGTTAAACATAATGATGAATTAGCAAATTGCAGGCCACAAACAATAAAGTGTAACTAACCGGCCAGAAAATGAATAAGTTAATTCAAACGAGTGGGATATTATTAAATTTTAAATCTTAAAAAAACGAACCAAAAACTACCCCAGCCGCTATTACGCACCAAAATGGGATGAATTAGCTTTATAAATTATGATGCTGAATGATAACGCTTAACCATTTTACTTAATGGAATAGCTTTAATTTTATCTGCATGACCGGCCGATCCGAATGCCTCATATCTTGATTGACATAAGGTTTGCATCGCATCTCTAGCAGCGCCATAAATCTTACGCGCATCTAATTCCGCTTTATTTTCTGGTTGATTTGTAAACTGTCGAATAGCACCGGTTGATGCCATACGTAAATCAGTATCAATATTGACTTTACGGACCCCGTATTTAATTCCTTCGACGATTTCCGAAACCGGAACACCATAAGTTTGCGAAATATTCCCACCATGATCATTAATGGTTTTCAACCAATCTTGTGGAATAGAACTTGAACCGTGCATTACAAAATGCGTATTAGGCAAACGTTCTTGTAAGGTTTTTAAGCGACTAATCACTAACACCTCACCTGTGGGTGGTTTACTAAATTTGTAAGCGCCGTGACTCGTTCCAATCGCTACAGCTAAAGCATCAATTTGAGTTTGTTTGACAAATTCGACAGCCTCATCAGGATCAGTCAATAATTGACTATGACTTGTCTTATGATGACTATCTAGAGCACCCAAGCAGCCAATTTCACCTTCAACCGAAACGCCACAGGCATGCGCCATTTTAACCACCGTACGGGTCACTTCAACGTTATATTCGAAGGTAGCTGGTGTTTTCATGTCTTCTAATAAGGAACCATCCATCATCACAGAACTAAAACCAGACTGAATTGCTTGTGCACAAATATCGGGGCTAGGGCCATGGTCTCGATGCATAACCACGGGTATATGAGGATATTGTTCAACTGCCGCGAGAATTAAATGCCTTAAAAACACTTCTCCAGCATATCGATTAGCCCCAGCTGAACCTTGCATAATCACAGGACTATTACAAGCGTCGGCCGCTTGCATAATCGCTTGAACTTGTTCCATATTACTAATATTGAAAGCAGGAACGGCAAAACCATGTTCTGCAGCATAATCCAAAAGTTGTCTTAATGAGACTAAAGCCATGATTAACTTTCCTTAGTTTATTGTTAGCAATTAAAGGTTCTATATTACTAAGAAAAAGTTCTTAAGCCCGTAATAATAATTTTTCTTTCTGTTAAATGCTCAACTAATTCCGCAGCATTCATTTCCATTACCGCCGCATTATGAGTGTGTTCTGATTGAATATTAACATCCAAACCCTGCTCTCTGAGATGCTTTCCTATCAGAGCCATTAAATGGCTTTTGCCCGACTCTTCCGGACCTTCAATAACGATATTAATCATAATATTCCAATCTAATAATAAATAATTTTTTAGGTAGCAGTGGAATAAGTATGCCACAAATAACTGGCTGAATATTGACAAAGTATAGGGATACTAATTGACATATAAGGTTTCTAATTTTATGTGTTAAAATCCAAATAAATTAACAATAGTGATGGAAACAATAACATGAGTACTGGCATCACTTTGATTACAGGAGCCACTGGACACTTAGGTGCAAACCTTGTTCGACATTTGCTCGCAGAAGGTGAGCAAGTTCGAGTAATGATACACACCGAAAATGACAACGGAGCACTAGATGGACTTGACGTAGAGCGCGTTAATGGAGATCTACGAAATAATAAAGAAATATCAAACGCAGTTCAAGGCTGCTCCCACGTATTCCACTGCGCAGCCTTAATTTCGACCATTGACGGTGATGCCTCACAAAAACGGGAGATATTCGAAACCAACGTAAACGGCACCATTAATATCCTCCAAGCAGCTATATCCCATAATATTGAAAAAGTAGTTGTTTCCGGCTCACTCAGTGCAACTGGCTACGCACCTGACAATTCCAGCCATGAGGACATGCCATTTTATCCATTTGATCGCCATCTTCCTTACGGCTTTACCAAACATTTAACTGAACATGAATGCCTCAAAGCTCATGCCAATGGCCTGAACGTTGTCATTGCCACCTCATGCGCTATAATCGGACCTCATGATTATATGCCTTCCCGTCTTGGCCGTGTGCTAATCGACTATGCTAACGGCTCACTCCGTGCGTATATTCCCGGTGGATTTGAATTCGTAACTAGTCACGATATTGCTAAGGGACATATCTTAGCCATGCGTCATGGTCGTTCTGGACAAAAATATATTTTTGGCACCACTTACTCCAGCGTAGATGATCTGTTAGCCATATTCAGCGAAGTGACTGGCCGTCCATTACCCAAATTGCGACTATCACCTTGGCTAATGGCCACACTAGCAGAAATTGCAGACAAAACATGGTACAAGGCATTCCCTAACCACCCTCGGCGCTTTACGCCAGGGGCCGTAAGACTGCTCCAAATGCATCGCAGGGCTAGCCATGAGAAAGCAAAACAAGAATTAGGCTACCAACCGACTCAATTGTCAGATGCAGTAAAAGAAGCCTATGACGATTTTGTGCGCCGGGGTTTAATTGTCCCTGCTAAATAAACGCCCAACCCCACATTAACCCCATACACGAGCATCAAAAATGAACAACGCGAAGACGAATTCACCTCCACCCGGCTTTGCGGCTGCCAAAAATCCTCGACAGAAAGCCCGCGCTTCGGGCATGGATCCAGATCGGTGGTACGTGATTGAATATGATAATGCAATTAAGAAAGGTGAAGTGAAAGAAGTCACTTTCTGGAATACATCAATTGCGCTTTACCGCGGAGATGATGGGCAACTCGCTGCCTTAGAAAACCGTTGTCCACACCGCCAACTCAAGCTGACTCATGGCGCTGTAGATAAATGCAACCTTCGCTGTGCATACCATGGCTGGTCCTTCAACAAAGATGGTCAACTTGAAGACTATTCGCATGATAATTTTGGCAAACCGCTTATTAAGAAACAACTTAAAACTTACCCTGTCCAAGTGCGTTATGGTTTGATCTGGCTCTTCCCCGGCAATCCTGAACTGGCCTGTAAAAATACAATCCCGGAGATTCCCGAATTAACTGGAAGTAATACTTGGGCCAATTTTGTCTCTGACTTAACTTGGAAAACTCATCATTCGATGGTAATGGATAATATCTGTGATTTCTCTCATGCCTTCTTGCACCGTAAATACAAACCCTTTATTGATGCCAAACTAACTCACCACGAGGCAGATGATGATAGAGTTTACCTAACTTATGATGCCTATATGGCTGGTGGTCGTATTTCTGGAATTTTTGTTGACCGGAATCGGGTCAATACCCGCTCAATAGAGTTGTGTTATCAATACCCCTATCAATGGACTAATACTGGAGACAGCATTAAAAATTGGTCATTTATGTTGCCAATCAACGAAAACACCACTCGTGTATTTTTCCTGTTTTATTTCGATGCATTGACGATTCCACTAATCACAATAAAAACCCCAAAGTGGCTCACCCAATTTGTGCTAAATATTGCCAAACCCTTAGTTTTTAAACCCATATTAGAAGAAGATGGCTTCGCTCTCGAAGCAGAGATGTTAGCCTACCAAAGCTATTGGGACGAACCTCCCATCGAACTTAATCCAGTAGTACCAATGTTCCAAAAACTGACCGCAAGAAAGTGGGAAGAACATCTCTCAAGAAAGCAGGAAAAGCACTCTAGTTTTAAATAAGCTAACGATTGCGCTTAATTACGAAACCCTGTCTATAGTCGTTGAAAAATTAATCTTTTCTATCAAATGTATGGTACTGACGTTTAATGTAATTACAATTTGTTCCTATTTAATTATTTTTAACTCTTTAGTCTGATAAAACTGGAGATAACTGTAGTACACTAGGGGTGCGCCATAAGTGGCACAAAAAAAACCGGTTACCTACAAAGCTAACTGGTTAGTTTGTTTTGATCTTTTTTGGTGGGTCGTACCGATTCGAACGCGAGACTATAGCATTAACTTCTCTCTAAGCTTTGAATCTGATAAATCAAGAATACCGTTTGTTTTTGACCATTTCTTTGCGGCAAATTTCGCTAATATTTTAGTTAGCCCCATACCAACACAGATGGGAATACCTATATGCTTAACCACTTTTTTTCCGTATACGCTGTCCATAATCAACACTATCTTTAAAGTAGACACCTGTTAAATCTAAATACGCTTCATCTATTGAATAGACTTCCATTCTCGGTGCAAATGATTCTAAGGTAGACATTACGCGTGCAGACATATCAGCGTACAAGGTATAGTTGGATGAAAATAATTTGATTTGGTGCTTGTTGATGAGTTGTTGTACTTGAAATACAGGTACACCCATCATCATTACTTAACACCATGACAGGTTTTACCGATCAGATCCGGTCTAAATAGACGTTCACAGGATACATAGAAGTTATTGCAATCAACTAACGCGATAAGTGTTTTCATTGTTCTCTTTATGTTCTCTTTTTATTGCATTCTAAAGCAATACGAAAAAGATTACAAAAACACCTCACCCTATATTAATTTATATTTTATTTAACCTGATAATGCATTTATGGCGTGTATAATACTTAGCTAATATTGGCACTTTAGTTTGTATCGCAAACGGTTGGTATTAGACTTTTTAATTGAATTTTGGAGATTTTTTTGTATGGAAGAATTATTATCGTTATTGGCATTGGCTCTTGTAGCCTATTATTTTAGGTCTAAAATCTTATCCTCTCCTTTAGTTGCAAAACTAACTGGAAATTTCTTCTCATCACACTCTGAAGAGTTATCAAAAATTGTGGTGCCTGAAGACTCTGTTTTAAGAAGACATTTTCTGACTCAATTAAGTATAGAAAATGCTCTAGTTGCTGATGAGATTAAAAAACAATTATTGCGATAGATATAAACTTACTTCGGACACATACTGACTACTGACCTTTAATTCAAAAATTATTGTTATGCTGATCACTTTTAACTCATTGTCTCAGTCCTATGCAATTCACATCTAATATTCCCAGAATTATTGCGTTACCACTTTTATTAGTTATTGTCTTTGCCTGTGTGATTCTATCTTCAGTATTCTTCGCCATATTATTAATACCAATGGCTATTGCTGGATTTAGATTTTGGAGAAGGGTCAAGTTAGCTCAAAGAGCTACCCGAGGTAATGTCATCGATGCTGAATATACTGTGATTGATAAGAGACAAAATGAGTTATAGCGTTTGAAATAGATTATGTTTGCGAAATTATTGATCACATTCATTTTGGTATCAATACTTCTATCATCAAGTAAATACGTTTA
>CANGLL010000026.1 GCA_947454605.1 Methylococcaceae bacterium
GAAACTTAGAGGAAGTAAACCCCGCCATTGAAACATTTGGTGCGGCAGGTTTTTTTGGTATTGATTTCTTCTACCAAGGTTTGGATGATGCCTATCCTGTTGCACAGTGCCCAAACATCATTACCCCAAAGCACTTAATTACAGAATCGACTGATAAACCTAAACCGACATCTAACCCTCAATTAAAGAAAATAAAACACATGCATTTCTCCGCTCACTCTATGTTGAGAGGCTTGTTTTATACCCAAACTTTAGGACTGGGTTATGCTGCAAGAATGGCTTGGGATGTCTTTAGCCCCGGCTCAAAGCTCCCTAAAATTAGAGCATTAAGCGAAGTGGATACTCACTCTCAACTGCATTTATTAAGAGAGTCTGATGAACCTACACCCGAGGGGCATCTGTTAGGTTTCTCTTTAACTGAAATGGCCGATAAATTGACAGGGCTATTAACAAATATTGGATTAACGGATCACTTTGCTCCCTTAGTTGTAGTTATAGCCCATGGCTCTAGTAGCGTTAACAATCCACATTTTGCAGCTTATGATTGCGGTGCTTGTTCAGGTAAACCAGGCGCTCCGAATGCAAGAGCATTTGCTTGGATGGCCAACCATGAACCTGTTCGTGAAATTTTACGTGAACGCGGCATTGATATTCCAAATAGCACACGTTTCGTAGCGGCTTTACACAACACTAGCCGTGATGAAATCACTTATTTTGATCTACATTTACTTGATCAGCACCCCGCACCTAATTTGCCTGCCTTTCAAGCAAATATGACAGAAGCGTTAGATCGTAATGCCGCGGAACGTTGCAGATGGTTTGAATTGGCACCCCAAAAGCAAGGCAATACCATTGCTCATAACCATGTTAGAGAACGTGCTACCTCTATTTTTGAACCCAGACCCGAATACAATCATTCAAATAATCTTTACGCCATTGTCGGTAGACGTCAATTAACCCGTGATTTGTTTATGGACCGTAGAGCGTTCTTACATTCCTATGATCCAAACACGGATGCCGAAGGAGACATTATGGCCAAAATTCTAAGTGCGGTTATTCCTGTCTGTGGTGGTATTAATTTGGAGTATTTATTCTCACGAATTGATAACTCAGTTTATGGTGCGGGCACTAAATTGCCACATAACGTTATTGGCTTGCTCGGCGTTGCTAACGGCGTAGAAGGTGATTTAAGAACCGGTCTACCTCATCAAATGATAGAAGTTCACCAACCTGCGCGTTTATTAATCGTAATAGAACAAGGCAAAGAAATTGTCGATAAAACTGTAGGAAAACTAGGCGCACTTAAAGAATGGTTAGATAACGAATGGGTGCGAGTAGTTTCTTGTCACCCAGACACCCATGAACTCGCCCTATACTCTGCTAAAGGTTGGGAAGTAGTTACACTTCCAGACAGTAGCATCGTACCGTCAGCCGATACATCAGCGAACATTTTAGCGGGTAAAGTCACTACTATACCTGTACACCAATTTGTTAGGAGCTATGCATGAACGGATTAATCTTAACCAGCTTAGGTTTACCCTTCTTAGGCTTTCTGTTGATTTTTTTATCTGAAAAAAATGAACAAAAAATAGCAAACATTAGCTTTTGGTTTACCCATGCTATGGGTATTAGTATCATCACTTTATTACTAATTTGGGGATTTGCGGGGTTTCCGAGCCATGAGTTTGAATGGTTTACCCTTTATCAAACGGCCGATTATCGCTTTCCGATCATTTT
The DNA here is from genome assembly GCA_947454605.1 of Methylococcaceae bacterium. Taxonomy (GTDB): domain Bacteria; phylum Pseudomonadota; class Gammaproteobacteria; order Methylococcales; family Methylomonadaceae; genus Methylobacter_C. The sequence goes on from CANGLL010000026.1 coordinate 1,738, forward strand.
TTACCTAGATAAAATCGGAGCCGTTTACTTGTTTTGTGTATGGGCAATCTTCTCGATTATCGTCAAATATTGCCGCGTTTATTTACACAGAGAAGAAGGTTATAAACGCTTCTTTATGACCATCTTTAGCTTTGCTTTTGGTCTTAATATGGTGGTTTTATCAGGCACCATAGATATCTTATTTGCGGGCTGGGAAATAGTCGGGATTTCCTCCTTCTTACTCATCGCTTTTTACCGTCACCGCGTACAACCCGTGCGTAACGCTTTACGCGCCTACACTATCTATCGGTTTTGTGACATCGGCTTATTATTAGGCGCATGGATGAGTCACTTACTGTTTCACGAGAGCCAACACTTCAGTGAACTCACCGACTTATTTAACAACCCTTCCATGCCGCCAGCGGACTATGCATCCCTATGGTTATTATCTACCTTAATCTTGATAGCAGCCTCCGGTAAATCGGCCCAATTCCCTTTCTGTTTTTGGCTACCCCGAGCAATGGAAGGTCCCACCCCCTCAAGTGCTATATTCTATGGCGCATTATCAGTCCATCTAGGGGTGTTTTTATTATTTAGAACAGAACCTATATGGTCATATTACTATTTAACGCGCTTAAGCGTTTTTAATATCGGTTTACTCACCGTTATTATCGCCAGCCTATCTGAGAAAACTCAATCCAACATTAAAGGTAAAGTGGCTTATGCCTCTATTACCCAAGTAGGGTTTATGTTTATGGAATTGGCATTAGGATTAAATGATCTCGTGTTACTCCACTTCGTTGGTAATGCTTTTTTGCGCTGCTACCAACTTTTGGTGTCCCCATCAATCGTAGTACATATGTTGCGAGTTGAAGGCTCAACAGACAGTGACTTTTATATACAAGATAGTCATTCACGCTTTCAGTTTTTACCCGCTTCATTGCGAAACGTATTACCCGAAGTTTTACAAAACACCTTGTATGTCTTTTCTCTACAAGAAGGTAATTTAGAGTTGTTGGTTCGATCAATCCTTTGGCACCCACTAAAAAGTATAGGCGTATGGATTAACAAAACACCGCTCATATTAAAGCTAATCTATGGTTGCTCTACCTTTACTTTATTTGGACTCGTTATTCTTGCTACTCGTTCAGGAACAGAATACATTGCAATTCCAGTTTCAGCTTTAATGGTACTGACTTCATTAAGTGCATTCAGCATTAAACATAACCCTATTGGCGTATGGAATGCGATTGGTTTAAGCTCAATATTAGCGGGTGTGGCGACTTGGTTTTTAAACCCAGAGGCTCTATTTGATGTAGGCATATTTGCCAGTGGCATTATTCCAGCATGGATACTAGGCATCGTAGTTCTAATGAAACTACTTAAAAATGATAATTTTGCAGCGACCCCTTTTGCTTATCGCGCCTTTGCTGAAACCCAGCCTAGATTATCGTTATTACTATTTTTAAGTTTTCTAGGACTGGTAGGATTTCCTATATCACCCGCGTTTTTAGGGGAAGACTTATTGCTCTCCCATGCTAGCAACCAAGGACCGTGGTTTGCGATGCCTATCACTATTGCTTTTGTGATTAATGGCATTAGTGCCGCACGTGTCTTTCAACGCTTATGTATGGGTCGAGCGAATGAACTAAATATTGTATAAGCTTAAGTAAGCTGTCTACCTTAAAGAGATTTTCCTAAGTTTTTGAGAATCTCTTTAAGAGGTACTAAATTCATAGTCATTCTAAATAACACTTCGTTATTCTCTAACAAGCCATAACAATGATAAGTTCTTTGTAAGATATTGGTATGATTCAAGGTGTTTTCCCTTGATTCTGGTAATTGTTTTACCAAAATATGCAGACGGTCATTGTTTTTTAATTGTCCTACATACTGTCTATCCACAGAAATCTCATGTGACGTATAGACCATGGGGTTTAACTTAAAATCATGATTTTCTAATTGCGCTTTTTCTAACAAGGCTCCAGAACTTAAACTGCAAGGAAAAATTTCAGGATAATGCGCTATATGCGCTAATTCATCAAAATAATCCGATTGTTCTGCTAAAGAACCTGACAAAAAGTTTTTGACTGATCCATTATTCATAAACTTACGTTTAAGAAAATAATGTGTACCAGGCACCATCGTTAAATCATCTATTTCATTAAGATTAGGTAGTTTACTTAAATCAGTATCCGCCAGAAATAGCGGTATTTGTGTTTCTTTTTTAAAACCCAATAACACTGTTTTGTCATCAGACTTCATAGAGATTCTATTACCCAAGGTTAAGTTAGGTATAGTTTTAATCAGCGTTTTTTTTATGTCCAGATAAACGGGCGTTCTGGGGCGAACCGCGTTAACAAAAGTGATTTGATAATTACTAAAACGCAGATTATTTTCTGCAATAATCAGATTTTCATGGTGAGCAGCTCGATACAACTGCATTTGATATTCTATTAACGTATTAAGTTGATAACCTAAAACGATAGGCCCTTTAAAAGGGTTATGGGTTATTTGTAGCCACTTATGTTTATCATGAAATAAATTGAAGTCATCCGTTGCATTACGAGCAACTTCAATGTGAATTTGATCAAAAATAAATGGCTGGTCTTTCACGATAAAAAGATTAAGGCTTATAGTTATCCAATGCTTCTAATTTAATAATAGCCGCTTTAATGTTAGCTTCTACCGCATCAGTTAAATCTGTATTTTTATAAACTTGATCTAATAAACCTTCTGTAACCAAAGCATCTTTTATCCAACGTTTAGTAAAACGATAGTTGCTATAAGTAGTAGCCACCTCACCTGTTAAAGGATTCTTTAAACCTTTTTTTGCAGGCTCTGTAGCGACCACTTTAGGCGCTTCTACCTTTGCCGCTACTTTAGCTTTAGGTGTTTCAACTTTAGCCACGACTACTTTCGGTGTCGCTTTTTTAATGACTTTAGGTTTAATAGTAGTCGGTTTTTTAGCTAGAACCACTGTTTCAGAATTTACTGCTGTAGCCAAATTAGTTTTTGAAGCCGCTTCTGGCTTTGATTCTTCTTTTGTTGAAGTGTCTTTGCCCTCATTGACCACTTGATAAGCAACATAAGCCAAAAATATAACCAATAATACAAATATTAACTCTTCCATACCACCCCCTTTTTTGTGTAAAAACAAATACTCAGTGCAATATACCAGAAGGATTGTATCAAGTTAAGCAATAAATCATCGACAAAGTACCTTAAAATGAAAACAATCATGCGTGGCATTAATCACAGTATTTCCTACGTATCACGTCGGTTAATTATCAACCTCGTGTATAATAATATCTAATTGTTAAATTTTGCTGACACATTCGTCACAAAGCCATGTTCAAATACGAAGGCCATCTTATTCACGAAAGCTATGATGACGAAGGCATTATAGAAATTGTGGAACAAAAAGGCGTTAGATCCTTACATTTTGGGACACGATCTAAGCAAAGTAGCATCTTTTTAGCTGAGCCTGATAAATTACATTTAAATTACGTTAGAGCAATGACCAGTTGGTTGTTATTTAAAGACACCTTAGACCATGCCGTATTAGTAGGCTTAGGTGGTGGTTCTTTAACGAAACATTTATTGTCACACTTTGCCGACTGCCACTTAAAAGTAATTGAATATCGAAAAGGTGTCGTTAAAATTGCCCGTAGCTATTTCGGCTTACCTTTAGATCCACGGCTTAAAATAGTCATAGATGACGGGGGTGATTATATTCGCCAACGTTATGAAACTTATAGAGAGTACTATAGCTTGATATTCATTGATGCATTCGATCATGAAGGTGTTGCCCCTTCCGTGCGAAGCGAAGCATTTTTTGACGCGTGTAAAGCCTTATTAAAAAAAGACGGCATACTGATAATGAACTTATGGGGTGGAACCAGCAATCCAGAGTTTCAGCAAATATCATTATGGCTAGGTCGCGTATTTAATTGGCAGACCCTCTTTTTACCCGTTCATGATAAATCGAATATTATTGCCCTCGCTTTTAATGACTATTCACCAACCCATACACTAAAAGATTTAAGGTTAAGAGCTATAGAGCTTGAAGATCAGTACCAATTAGAATTTACCGCTTTTTTAAGAGACCTTAAAAAACATAATGCCAGCACCTTTAACTCCATGATAAAAAAATGAGCGCCTCTGCTTTAACCACTCCTCCCGGACTTTTTAGCTATCGTAAATACTGGGCACATCGTTTCGGTGTAGCGTCCGTATTACCTATGAGCCGAGCAGAAATGGATGCATTGGGATGGGATAGTTGTGATGTTATTTTGGTGACTGGCGATGCGTACATTGATCATCCCAGTTTTGGTATGGCATTAATCGGACGACTTCTAGAAGCTCAAGGTTTTAGAGTCGGCATTATTTCGCAACCAGATTGGACCAGCGCTAAAGATTTTACCCCATTAGGTCGACCTAATTTATTTTTTGGCGTAACCGGTGGCAACATGGATTCCATGGTTAACCGCTATACCTCTGATAAAAAAATCCGCTCAAATGATGCATACACCGCAGATGGTGCGGCCGGTAAACGCCCAGATCGCGCAGTTAATGTATATTCTCACCGCTGCCGAGAAGCCTATAAAGATGTACCAATTATTATAGGCGGCATTGAAGCCAGCTTAAGACGTATTGCCCATTATGATTACTGGTCTGATAAAGTCCGTAAATCAGTGCTTTTAGATTCAAAAGCAGATTTATTGGTCTATGGTAATGCAGAGCGCCAAATTGTTGAGATTGCCCATCGCTTAGCTCAAGGTGAACCGATATCTGATCTTAAAGGTATTCGCGGCACGGTACATTTTGTAAAACAAATTCCCGAAGGATTTCGCGTTAAAGACTCAACAGAATTGGATAAACCCGGTGCATTGAGCCCTCTGCAAAATCCTTATCAAGAAGAACCTGCTTGCGACAAAAAACCCGATACAGACACTAATCCTGCAGAAATCACAGTAGCGGTTAATAGTATCGGTAATCTTAAACAACTGATGCGCGATTCTCGCTCACAAACGGTGATTCGCTTACCCGCTTATGAGGCCGTTAAAGACGACCCCATTTTATATGCGCATGCATCTCGGGTTATGCATGGTGAAACCAATCCGGGTAATGCTAGGCCTTTAATTCAGCAACACGAAAGTAGACAAGTATGGATTAACCCTCCCCCTATTCCTTTAACCACTAAAGAGATGGATGGGGTGTTTGATTTACCTTATTCGCGTGTACCCCATAAAGCCTATGGTGATGCAAATGTACCAGCGTTTGAAATGATTCAACACTCGGTTAATATCATGCGTGGTTGTTTTGGCGGCTGTACTTTTTGTTCTATTACCGAACACGAAGGCCGTATTATCCAAAGCCGCTCTGAAGATTCTATTATCAAAGAAATTGAAGCGATTAGAGATACCTCCCCTAAATTTACCGGACATATTTCTGATTTAGGCGGCCCAACTGCCAATATGTATCGGTTGGCTTGTAAAGATGAAAAAATTGAAAAAGCCTGTAGGAAACCGTCATGCGTCTATCCAGGTATTTGTCCTAATTTAGATACAAATCATGCGCCCTTAATTAAACTGTATCGAAGAGCGCGTGCCTTACCCGGCATTAAAAAAATATTTATTGCCTCTGGCCTTAGATATGACTTGGCCGTTGAATCACCTGAATATGTAAAAGAATTGGTGACCCATCATGTCGGTGGATACCTTAAGATTGCGCCAGAACATACGGAGCGTGGTCCTTTATCAAAAATGATGAAACCGGGCATGGGCACTTATGACCGCTTTAAAGAGATGTTTGATAAGTACTCTAAAGAAGCCGGCAAAGAACAATATTTAATTCCGTATTTTATTGCAGCACACCCAGGTACAACTGACCAAGACATGCTTAATTTAGCATTATGGCTAAAGAGCCATGGTTTTAGAGCCGATCAAGTACAAGCATTTTTACCCTCACCTATGTCTATAGCCACAGCGATGTATCACTCTGGCAAAGATACCCTGCATAAGGTGAGTCGCAAAGCGGAAGATATTTCAATACCTAAATCAATTAAACAACGCCGCCTACATAAAGCCTTTTTGCGTTATCACGACCCCAAAAACTGGCCTATTTTGCGAGATGCTTTAAACGCGATGGGGCGTAATGATTTAATTGGCAATGGTAAACAGCATTTAATTCCATCATTTCAACCCAAAGGGACTGCTGAGACGCCTAGCAAGATACAGCAATTTAAAACAAAGTTTACAGGGCTTGATAACAAGCCAACTAAAAAAAGCTGGGATAAAAACAAAAATACAAAAAAAAGATAAAACGCTTTAAAAAATATTTTAATCTTGTATAATATTGCTTCTTCGCTGGTGTAGCTCAGTCGGTAGAGCAGCTGATTTGTAATCAGCCGGTCAGGAGTTCGAATCCCCTCACTAGCTCCAAATTTTTAAAGTATCTAAGTCACCGTCTTAGATATTAAAGTTAAGCATAAAGCTTAATAAGCCATTGTTGCTGGTGTAGCTCAGTCGGTAGAGCAGCTGATTTGTAATCAGCCGGTCAGGAGTTCGAATCCCCTCACTAGCTCCATAACATAAAGGCCTAGATAGAAATATCTAGGCCTTTTTTTTGCCTGCTAGATAGCCCCTTATTCACTACCCCCCTTAACTAAGAGAGCTCTTGCCTAAAAGGCATCAGGGTACGCCCCAGCTTGATACTTGGCATCTCGAGGGCGTAATAAAGAAACCAGGCTATCCATTGCACCATTATGACTGTCAGCACCCAACCACCCAACCAAAGCACAGAAGTATTCACCGTTAAAAACGCTAATCCTCTTAGTAAAGTGGGCGTTACGCAAATCAATACCGCTATATGTATTAAATAAGCGCTATAAGATACTTTACCCATGTGGCGTAAGAGCGTATTTGAAAGTGCAGTCTGGATTCTTACTGAACTGAGTGCAACCATAATAATGAGGCTGGCACCCAAACCGGAACTCAGCCAGATGAATGTTTCGCCTAGACTTTTGGGCAGCGTATCGCCGGAGGTATATAAAAGCAAACCCGCCAGCAAAACAACACGACGCACCCAAGGTCGTTGACTTAAATAAGCCACAATCTGGGTAGCGTACCGAGCAAGCATTAAACCCGCTAAAAAATGTATTAAAAAGGGCGAGACACCGAGCAGAAAAACCACTAACAAGGTAAAAAATACCAACCAAGCTAAGCTCTTTTCTAGTAGCAATAAACCTATCGGTAACAGCAAAGATAAAGCCAACTCAATGGATAACGTCCACGCCTGGGGTAATAAAACCACAACGGGCGGCAGCTTTAATAAAAAGCTTTCACGCAGCACATCTGCACAATTTAAGGGATGACTACGCCATAGATTATTAATCCAATCCGAAGAAGGCAATAGTGTTTTTATGAGGGGCGCATCAAGGGTATAGCGATATAAAAAACAACTGCCTATCACCAACGCAATATAAGGCAGCCAAATTCTAAATAAACGCCCTACTATATAAGGCAACAGCTGCAGGTTATTTAGATCAATCGACGGGCCTGAGCGAAAATACTTAAGCGATAAAACAAAGCCACTCAATACAAAAAACATGGAGACGGCCGCCCCACCATCCCACCAAATATGTAAGGGAGAATAATCTAAAATCCGCTGACATAGTGCGTCTTTACAAGGCAATCCATAAGCAATAACAATATGCTCATTAATCACAGTGAGTGCCGCAAGCCCTCTAATGCTATCTAAATAGGCAATATGACTTTTGTTTGGCACAGTACGACACCCAATTTAAACTGGCTGATATTTGAGCATTGATGTTTTACCCACCATAATATCGACCGCTTTTAACAAGCGTTTAAAAACTGATTCTTGGATATAAGGAATATTATGTTTTTCGCACAAAGCCTTCACTTTAGGTTGTACTTTTTGATATTGACTTAGAGGCATATCAGGCCACAAATGATGCTCTATTTGATAGTTTAACCAGCCATAGAAAAAGTCATTAAAATTAGAGCCGGTAGGATAATTAACAGACCCCAAAATTTGGCGCAAATAAAACTCACCTTTACCATCCGTTCTATCATCAAATGCCATCACATCATCACCCGCATGATTCGGCATCATCACCAAAAAGCTATGCATATTTGTGAAGATTTCAGCCAAGATTGAGTTAACTAAAACGCTGATAACCGCAGTGGAACCTAAAGGTAAAAACAACGCCGGTAACAAAATAAAACGATAAGCACTGTAAGGTAAAATACTCTGTAACCATAAAGCTCTGCCCTGTCGAGTAAAAAAACTCCAAGCACCTAACCTTGTCATTTCAGGCTCTGGCTCACCTTGCTGATGAGCCGCATTTAAACACAATTCTTTATGCGTTCTAGGCGTGTAATAAACAATCTTCCAGATACCCGAAAAAAGCGCCACGATTAAATAGCGTTGCCACATAGGTAATTTAGACTGCCTTAACCACTCCATATTATATTGCGCATTGTTAGGATCTTTGGCTTCACCTAAGCGATAGTGATGTAAATTATCATGCTCATAATGCCAACCTGCTAAGGTCATCCAATCAGGCCAGTCTAAAAATCGTCTCCAGCCTTGCGCAAACTTTTTACTGGTGTAATTCACCTGCTCACCGGCAATTTTGTTATAGGCTCTATGACTAATTGGATGTCCCACTTGCGTCCAGCGGGTAAAACTACCCTGACTAATTAATAACGCAGAAATAGGATTCGGTATAATCCAAGCCGTCGCATACCCTAGTAAAGTACAGACCTTACCCCAACGCTCCATTTTTGATAAATGCTTAAAATCATCAATACTTGTATTGGCTAATGATTGTTTATGAATATCGTTAATATCTAAAGCCAATTGATCACGATCTACTGATTGATAACTCTGTAAACTCAAAACGGGGGTCCTTTATAAAAAAATTAGGCATAAAAAAAGCCCTACATGAACATGTAAGGCTTTTAAGCTGAAACTGTAACATTGTTCATACATTTTAAATTAGAATCCAGATAATATCGATTTTATTCTCTAGCAATAAAGCCAACGCTAACATTCATCTCAGACCTCTGCAAAATTTTTTTCTGTTTAGCAAAAATAGTCATGACATTGTCATCAACTCGTTTAATAATAGAGCCTACTAATAGCCAGAGAAGTTTGACTATGCTGAAAGACTTTCAAAAGTCGCACTATCACTTATTAAAGACTGCTAATACAGCAGCCCCTAGTCCGCAAATCGACTCCGAATGCGGCTTAAGACAAAATCCCCCTCATAAAATTCCAAAAAAACTCTCTAAGTCTCACAAAGATTTCAGAGAGTTTTTTGTTTGTCCCACTTGCAATATCCCAACACTTAGAGGAGATACCTAGACTATTAATATTAAAGTTCGACGAATGCTATAGAAACTAACCGATTGTTAACCTGATAACTGGGAGTAAACGCATGTCTAAGAGAGCTGCAATGAAAACCTCTGAAAGAGAAATGTCTTATCATAGAAGAGACGGTCGAAAAACCGCAAAAAATGATGAGTTTGAATTACTCAACATCATCGACCTCGTTGTAGAAAGAAAAACTGTTGGCCCTCTGCAAGCGCTAACTAAAGCGCAAGGTGACTATATTAACGCCATACTTGCCAATACCATCACTTTTGGCATTGGTCCTGCAGGTACAGGTAAAAGTTATGTGGTGGCTGGACTTGCGGCTGATATGCTCAAAGAGAAAAAGATTGAACGGATTATTCTGAGCAGACCCGGCGTTGAAGCAGGCGAAAAGTTCGGCTTTATTCCAGGTGAACTTGATGAAAAATATGCGCCTTATATAGAACCCTTTAGAGATATTTTTAATGAAAGATTGGGGCGTTCCCAAGTTGATTACCTCATCAAACATAAACGCATTTGCGCAATGCCCCTCGCCTTTATGCGTGGCCGTACCTTTAAAAACTGTTGGGCCATCTTAGATGAAGCCCAAAACACAACACCCAGCCAAATGAAATTATTCTTAACGCGTATTGGTGATAACTGCAAAGTCATCATTGATGGTGATATTGAACAAAAAGATATCACTACGCAATCAGGACTCTCTGATGCCGTTAAAAGATTGCAACATACCCGTAAAGTAGGCGTTGTTGAATTCGGTGTCGATGATGTAGTTCGTTCTGGTATCGTTAAAGATATTATTAAAGCTTATGCGAATTAATTAAATCCCGTCATTTAATCATCTCAGCCTATCTTCAAAAGGTGGGCTGATTTTTAATACGAAAGTCATGCGTGTTATTGAAGTGGGTTGTGAATCTTCATTTCTTGATATATTTTACAAATAAACTTAACACTGTTAAATTAACACCGTTAAGTTTATTTAAAATCCTATGGCACCAAAACTAAAATCACCTGAAGAACGCGAAAAACTCCGCATTATGATCTTAGATGCGGCTCGTACATTGTTTGTCGAAAAAGGCATTGAAGCGGTATCTATGCGTGAAATCGCGAAACAGATTAACTATTCAGCGACCACCTTGTATCATCACTTTGCTGATAAAGATGCTTTATTACAGGCCGTCTGTGACGAGGACTTTTTAGCTCTGGCAAGCAGTATGCGAGAGATCATGTCTATTCCTGATTTAATCCATCGCCTGCAAGCATTATGCAAAGGCTATGCTGCCTTTGCTTTACAACATCCTAACCATTATCGGTTGATGTTTATGACGCCCCACGCACCTTGCTACCTAGATACCACTAAAATTCAACAAGGTAATACCGAGCAAGATGGGTACGCACAATTAAAATGGGTCGTTAAAACTGCCTTTGATGCACAGTTATTTAAATCCGAAATCACTGACTATGAATTAATTGCCCAAACGCTATGGGCCAGTGTGCACGGCGTTTGCTCATTAGAAATTGCCTTAGGCCATGACCCATGGATTAATTGGGCCAGCATAGAAGCACGCTTAGATTTAATGCAACGCTCCCTATTAATGGGACTTTTACAAAATCCTGAACCGCTTAAAGAGTCACTAAATTAAATTAATTACCCCATTTAAATATAAGACACGACTATGACAAAAAATCTGCTTGGATGGCCTTTGCTATTATTACTACTCACAGCCTGTAACAAACCCGTACCTACCGAAGTCCCCCCCCGCCCTGCTTTAGTAAAAGTAATCGGCGAAAAGTCGGGCTTGGATACCATGGCGCTAGTCGGTGAGATTCTGCCTCGATATGAATCCAATCAAGGTTTTAGAATTGATGGCAAAATTATTGAACGAAAGGTAGAAATAGGTTCTGTTGTTAAAAAAGGCCAACTAATCGCCAGACTAGATCCAGCAGACAGTCAATTAACCGCCACAGCAGCACGAGCAACCGTGACTGCCGCCGAAGCAGAATCCGCATTAGCGTTGGCAGAACTTAACCGACAACGCCAATTGTTTGAGAAAAAATTCATTTCCGCCTCTGCCTTAGACATACGAGAAGCCCAATACAAAACCGCTAGCGCTAAACTAGCAGAAGTAAAGGCCCAAGCCGCTGTTTATAATAACCAAGCACAATATGCAACTCTTAACGCTGATAGAGACGGCGTCGTTACATTTATTCACGCAGAACCTGGACAAGTGATTCAAGCCGGCGACAGCATTGTTAAAATTGCTGATACTCAGTCCATTGATGTATTAGTAGCAGTGCCCGAATCTCGTATGGCCGAAGTAAAAATCAATGCGCCCGTGCTCATTAAGTTATGGTCAGATCGACAAAAGACTTATCCAGGAGAAATACGAGAGATTGCACCTGCTGCAGAATCTGCCACCCGCATTTTTAATGTGCGTATTACCTTAAAGCAAGCAGATGCTGCCGTTAAATTAGGACTCACCGTTGGTGTGAAATTATCAACCCAAGCATCAAATTCAGCGACTAACACAGGTTATTTAATTCCCAGTAAAGCCCTCACTGAAATTAATGGGCAAACCACTGTATGGATTATTGATGCCAATAATAAAGCCCAACCTCGATCAGTCGTTACAGGCCCTTACCGAGAAGATGGCGTGTTAATTATTCAAGGCTTAAGCACCGGCGAAAAAATAGCGATTGCGGGCGTACATACCCTAATAAAAGATCAACTCGTTAAACCCGTTATTGAAGGTGCACTATGAGTGAACTCAAAATAAAACAACGGTTTAACCTATCAGACTGGGCATTAAGCCACCAAACTCTAGTGCTATATTTAATGCTAGTCCTCACCCTTTCTGGCTTATTAACCTTTACCAAACTAGGCCAATCAGAAGACCCACCATTCACCTTTAAGGTCATGCTAGTTCACACCACTTGGCCCGGCGCAAGCGCACAAGAAGTTGAACAACAAGTCACTGACAAACTAGAAAAGAAAATTCAAGAAGTGCCCCATCTTGATTACTCCTCTAGTTTTTCAAGACCCGGTGAGTCAATGATCTTTATTTTTATTAAAGATGATACCGAGTCTAAAGAAATACCCGAGATTTGGTATCAAGTGCGCAAAAAGGTGGGTGACATTCGCCACACCCTGCCTCAAAACATTGAAAGCCTGACCTTTAATGATGAGTTTAGCGATGTTTATGGCAGTATGTATGCCTTAACGGGGGATGGTTTTGATTATGCTGCCTTAAAAAAACAAGCCGAGGTAATCAGAGCCGAGTTATTAAAAGTAAACGATGTGGCTAAGGTTGAATTCTTTGGCGAACAAAAGCAACGCATCTTTATCGAACTTTCCAACGCTAAATTAGTCACGCTAGGCATTAATACACAAACCTTAATCGGCCTCTTGCAAGCCCAAAATGCCGTAGTTACCGGAGGCACATTTGACTCAACAGATGAACGGATTCGAATAGCGGTATCAGGCCGTTACGATACCTTAGACGATCTACGAGACTTACGTTTACGCGCGAATGCCCAAGACTTTAAACTCGGTGATGTTGCCAACATCTATCGTGGCTATGAAGAACCGCCTCATGATCGAGTTCGTTATCAAGGTAAAGAAACCTTACTATTGGGCGTAAGTATGAAAGATGGCGGTGATGTGATCGGATTAGGACATGATCTTGATCAAGTCATCGCCCGCGTACAATCACAACTCACTGTGGGTTTAGAACTTAACCCAGTCACGCTACAACCGAAAATTGTCGCCAACTCCGTCAATGATTTTGTACACTCTTTAATAGAAGCCTTAGTCATTGTTCTGAGTGTTAGTTTAATTTCTTTAGGATGGCGTAGCGGTATTGTAGTGGCTATTACTATACCGATCGTATTAGCCAGCACCTTTTTAGTCATGCATATCTATGGCATTGGCTTACACAAAATATCCTTAGGCGCTTTAATATTAGCCTTAGGATTATTAGTAGATGACGCAATTATTGCCGTAGAAATGATGGCATCAAAAATGGAACAAGGCTGGGACAGAGTTAAAGCCGCGTCTTTTGCTTATACATCAACCGCCATGCCGATGCTGACCGGAACCTTAGTCACCGTGTCCGGCTTTTTACCTATTGCAACAGCGGCATCCTCTACAGGCGAATATACCCGTTCTATCTTTCAGGTTTCGGCTATCGCTTTAGTTATTTCATGGTTTGCGGCTGTCATCTTAGTGCCCTTTTTAGGCTATCACCTATTACCCGATTATACCCATGCGCCTGAACCCTCTAAACTGAGTCTTTGGTTTAGAACCCGATTTAATTTAAAACCAAAAACCCACGAAATTCATCATCATGATATTTATAACACACCGTTTTACAGATCATTTAGATCACTGATAACCACCTGTGTCCGTTATCGGATGACAGTGATTGCCATTACCTTAGTTATCTTCGTCTTATCTATTGTGGGTTTTGGCAAAGTCCAACAACAATTCTTTCCTGATTCAACCCGATTAGAATTGATTGTTGACTTAAGAATGACCGAAGGGGCTTCTTATCAAGCCACCGACACCCAAGCTAAAAAACTAGAACAATGGTTAACCACTTGGTCAAAAGAACATGAAGGCCTAGACAATTTTGTGGCTTATATGGGTAGTGGATCACCGCGTTTTTATTTACCTTTAGATATCCAATTAGCCCATCGAGGTTTTAGTCAATTTGTCATCCTCACTAAAACGTTAGAAGCTCGAGAGGCCTTAAGAACAGACTTGCTACATTTATTTGAGCAAGACTTTCCTGAATTACGCGCGTCTGTCTTACGCTTAGAAAACGGTCCACCGGTAGGTTTTCCGGTGCAGTTTAGAGTCTCTGGCGCTAATATCAATCAAATTAGAGATATTGCTCGGCAAGTCGCAACCGTTATGCGTAATCATGCTAACTTAATTAATGTGCAATTAAATTGGGAAGAGCCCAGTAAAGTCGTTCGAGTAGAGATTGATCAAGCCAAAGTTCGCTTATTAGGTATTAGCCCCATAGATGTCTCTAACGTAATCAATGGGGCACTACATGAATTAACGATTACAGAATTTAGAGAAGGCAATGAACGTATTGATCTAGTCGCCAGAGGCTCTGAAATAGAACGTCATCGTTTATCACATCTACCCGATTTAATGATTAACTCTCCTTCAGGCGCAGTACCTTTAGCGCAAATAGCCACCTTTACTTCAGACTTTGAAGAGGGCGTCATTTGGCGACGTAATCGTGAACCCTCTATTATCGTGCGTGCTAATTTACAAGGTGATTTACAAGCCGCCGTCGTTTCTAATCAAATCGAACAACAATTAACAGAACTCAAAGCCCAACTCCCCTTGGGCGTTAGTCTAGTCACTGGCGGAGCCGTAGAAGAATCAGCCAAAGGTGGCGCTTCGGTCGCGGCCGGCTTTCCATTATTCTTATTAGCTGTACTGACCTTATTGATGGTGCAATTACAAAGCTTTTCCCGAGTATTTTTAGTGTTCTTAACAGCACCCTTAGGCTTAATTGGGGTAACCATTGCCCTCTTAGTCTTTGATAAGCCCTTTGGATTTGTGGCGATGCTAGGTACGATTGCGCTGTCCGGAATGATTATGCGGAACTCCGTTATTTTAGTTGATCAGATTGATCAAGACCGTGCTGCTGGTTTAGTACCTTGGCAAGCCATAGTCGAGTCAACCATTCGGCGCTTTAGGCCTATTGTACTAACCGCTGCGGCAGCAATATTAGCTATGATTCCACTCACCCGTAGTGTGTTTTTTGGACCAATGGCGGTCGCTATTATGGGTGGCTTAGCATTCGCTACCTTATTAACCGTGCTCTTTTTACCTGCGCTATATGCTGCTTGGTTTAAAATTAAAATCGAAACGGAAGTTAACTCATGAATAATAAAGTACCTTTCATCGGTAAACCTTTATTAAAACGCGGTAGTCTTGCGATTGCCTTGCTTTGTACAAATGGCTGGTTTATGCCAGGTATATCAGCAGAACTTAAACCACAAAACTTAATAGATATTTACCATTCAGCCTTAGCTCATGATCCTACCTTGGCATCCGCATTAAATGCTAATCAAGCCGCTCAAGAAATTATCCAACAGAGCAAAGCCTTATATCGACCCGTAGTAAACTTCAATGCGAGTACAAGCGCAGCGACCACAAACATTTCTTTTATAGGATCGAGAGTACCTTTTCAAGGCGGCAATCAATCATTTACTGGATATCAATACGGCATTGATGCGCGCCAACCGATTTATCGTAAACAAAATTTAGTGGCAATGGATCAAGCAAAAACTCAAGTAAGTTTAGCGGATAAACAATTAAACTTAACCCAGCAAAACTTAATTTTACGCACCAGCTTAGCTTATTTTGATGTCTTACAAACTCAAGACAAAATTGAATTACTCACCGCCCAAAAAGCTGCCATAGCAAAGCAACTAGAACAAGCCAAAGCAAACTTTGATGCCGGTACCTTAACTATCACTGATGTAAACGAAGCCCAAGCTCGCTTCGATTTAATTGCCGCACAAGAAATAGCAGCGCTGAACGATCATCAAATTGCCCTAAGAGCGGTGCAAGTGATGACCGGAGAAATTCCCCAAAAACTAGCCACCATAAGACCGACGCTTAAACCCAATACCCTGGAACAAAATTTGGATAAATGGCTAGAAGTAGGAGCAGATAATAATCTAAACATCCAAATCTTACAAGAATCGGCAAAGTATGCTGAACAAGAAATAGAACGCGCCAATGCAGGACACCTACCCACCCTAGATGCAGTAGCTAATCTATCCGAAAACTATGCCAGTAGTAGTTATTATGGTTTTGGTAACGATTTAAAAATAGGTTCTGTCGGTCTACAATTACAAATACCCATTTATCAAGGTGGCGCAACCAGCTCAGTTGTTCGACAAGCTGTCTTTAATCAACAAAAAGCCTTAAATGATTTAGAAGGTGCACGTCGCCAAATGGAACAAGAAACCCAACGGGCTTATTTAAACTTAAATATGAGTATTGCGCAGTTAAAGGCGTATGAACAAGCTTTGGTAAGCAGTCAAAGTCAGTTAGATTCCACCACTGTCGGCTATGATGTTGGATCAAGAACGAGTGTCGATTTATTGAATGCCCAACAACAATTATTTAGTGCTAAGCGGGATTTGTTACAAGCGCGCTATAGTTATTTAATCAATATTATTAAGTTAAAAGCGGCTGTCGGTATCATCGTAGAAAGTGATTTGGACGACATTAATCAACAATTAGTAGAAAATTAGATCAGTATGTACGAACACAAACATGAAAAAATCGCCACACCATCCGTGTTTGTCAAGCGGATGCTGGCCTCTGTTTTAATAGACATCTTGCTCATAATCGTTGCCTTAACCATTGGTATTTTGGGCTATCACTTTATCGCAGGCTTTGACTGGGTTGATTCACTATTAGAAGCCTCGATGATTCTAGGCGGTATGGGCCCTATCAATGCATTAGCCTCAACCGGCGCCAAACTATTTGCATCCGGTTACGCCCTCTTTAGTGGTTTGATTTTTATCGCCTTCATGGGGATTATATTGGCACCCATTACACATCGAATGTTACACAGGTTTCATCTTGATGAGCACGATTTAGAAGATTAGATCAATCTAAGCCATCAATACGGCATAAATCTATGCTGAGCGTAGTATTAAAGAATAAAAGTTTATATTACCCCAAGTATCCAGCCCTCAATGATTGCAATATCTCGTTCTGATTGTGTTAATGGTGGATTTAAAAAATTGACTAAATCACCTTTCCTATCGGTCTCTTGCATCCATGCCACGATGGAATAAGCATCATGCTGATCTGGAGTACGATCTTCACTGTCAAAGTTTTTTTTATAGAGTGCTGGATAAGCTTCAACCACTGCAGAATAACCCGATGGAATGTCCCAACCAGAAAAGGGCCAAAAATGTACATTGGTTGATACGTGGTTTCGGATGTATCTTAACCACGGTAATCCTGCATGAGTGGATTTAGCAACTTGACCTTGTACATCAAAATGAAAAACAGATTTGGCTTTAGATTTTTCTTCAGTTAAACGCCTCCATCTAGCGCTTCCTGCACGATCTAAACCTTTGCCATGTTGTCCCTTACGAATAAAATCCACACATACATTATCTTGATCAGTAGGCCAGTGTGCTTGAAAATCATTGAGAAACAAATCCCAATCGGGTGCTAAATGATAATGCTCAAAATAACGTAACGGGAATGAAAAACTATGGTCAATACCAATAAAGGTAGGAATGTCTTCTGCTAAGCATGCAACTAGCCACTCTGCAATACCGCGTCTTGTCCAGTATTTTAGTCGACTAGGTGGAGGCAATACTTCTATTGGCACCGCATCTGCTTCTGCTAAATAGACACGTAACCCTTTTAGACTTGAAGTTGCCGTTTTTGCACCTGAATAATCAATACCAATATAGCGTTTAAATTGTTGATTAGTTTTGTTCAAAAGGTCGTAGTTTGTTTAGGGTGTTCATTTAAATGTTCTCTGATATCGCTAAACATTTTAAAAGTGATTTATTTAATGCCGTTACATTAATTCGGAACTCACTGCGTTCCAATAGGGAAAGCCATGTAGGTCGGGTTAGTGTTAGCGTAACCCGACATTTGAAAATCCCGCTCATCGCGCAAGCAATACTCCCATCCACGATGTTGCCATATTTGCTGTTGTTTTTTATTTTTACGGTTTATCTTTTGAACGATAAATGGATCAGGATATTTCTTGGTAAATGCAGTTTTAATAAGTCGCCAGCGTGATTTATTATACGGTGTTGAGCCAAAATTGTCGGGTTACGCTATCGATAACCCGACCTACTGAACTGTAAATGTCCGCCCAGTTATAAATAATCCGAGATAGTAAATGATTATTCTTAGGGACAATCGTATATTTTTGGTGTATTGTTTAGGCTTTTATTACACATAGAGAAATTGATGCGAACTAACATTATTATTGATGACACATTAATGTCTGATGTCTTAAAAGTAACCGGTGTAAAAAGTAAACGTGAGGCCGTAGAACTTGGCTTAAAGACCTTGTTAATGCTAAAACAGCAAGAATCTATTAAAGCATTTAAAGGAAAATTACATTGGGATGGTGATCTTGAA
>CANGLL010000027.1 GCA_947454605.1 Methylococcaceae bacterium
AACGTTGGACGCCTTTTAACGGCGGAAAGATGCCTGCCGCTTTAGATATCAGTTTTAATCTAGAGGGCCTTGGGCTTATTAATCGATCTTTTATAGTGCGCCCATGATTATAACTAGTCATAATACATCGGCACAACAAAAGGGTATTGCACTGATCACAGTGATGTTGGTGCTGACATTGGTCGCAGTGGCTTTAATGACAATGTCCAGTGATCGCCAAATGGATATCCGTAGAACAGAAAATCAGTTCCGAGCAATGCAAGCATGGCAAACGGTGTATGAAATTGAAGTGTGGGCGATGAGTTTACTCAAGGCCGACGCTAAGACTAATGAATATGATGCGTTAACAGACGTTTGGAATAAACCGCTAAAGTCAAAGTCCACGGCTCAAGGTAGTTTAAAAGCACAGATAGAAGATCTTCAAGGTCGCATTAATTTAAATAATTTAATCGTCGATAATGCGCCGGATAAAGAAAGTATTGAACAATTAAAACGCTTGTTTACGCATCTAGACTTAAAACCTGCTTTAGTAGATGCAATAGTAGATTGGATTGACAACGATATGGATGTTCAAGGTGCGCAGGGTGCAGAAGATGACTATTATTCTAAATTAACCCCCCCTTATCGGAGTGCCAATACGTTCATTGCAGAAGTGAGTGAGTTGTTAAAGATACGCGGGATTACTTCAGAAGTGTATAAGAAAATAAATCCTTATGTTTATGTGGCACCTCATTTTGAGCCTATCAATATTAATATGGCCAGTGTAGAGGTTTTAAGAACATTAGCCCCAGATATTAAGGAAAAAGACGCAGAATCTATTTACAAGGCCAGTGGCAAACCGTTTAAGACAGTCCTAGCGTTTTTAGAAGACGAAGCGATAAGAGGTGTCAATGTGAATAAAGATCGTCTAACGGTGGTTAGTCAACAATTTTTATTATCAGGACATGTAGATATGGGCAAGAGTGGATTGATTTTTCAGTCACAATTAAGTCGTGATGATTTAGGCAAAGTGAGTCTAATTAATCGTTTGCGTAGGGAGTAATAGAATGTCTGAGTCTGTCATTAGATTGATTGATTACCAAAATATGATAGTAGAGTGGTTGATGATCAATGCCTTAGGAACAATTGAAGTGCATCAGGGATCAATACAAGACTGTGCGGATAGTTTAGGTGATCGGTCAATTATATTATTATTACCGGCTGCCGACGTATTATTGTTAGAACTAGAGTTGCCTATTAAAAGTAATCAGCAGTTAAAAAAGGCATTACCGTTTGCTTTAGAAGAGTGGTTGGTCGATGAGGTAGATACGTACCATTTTGTTTGGCATCGTCAATCAGATCACTTAATTTATGTAGCGGCTATGAATGCAAAGAAATTTAATTTCGTATTAGCAGGCTTTGAAGCACTCGGCTTGCAACTGACAGGCGTCTACTCTGAAGTATTGGCCCTACCCTATCAAGATAACGCGCTATCAGTTTTAATCGAAGAGCATAAAATAGTGGTAAGAACCCAGAAGTACTTGGGGGGGGGGATTGATCAAGCGTCCCTGGCTTTTCTAATCGAAAAATGGCAGTCTGAGCTTACTCCTGGATTCGTGTTAAATTGTTGGTCTACGAAGCCGCTTCCAGACTGTTTTAGGGGGCTTGTCAATGACGGGGTGGTCAACGTTATAAGTTCAGAAGCTATCTTACTAGCACCAATTCATGAAAAAGAAATGGGTGCACTTGATTTACTCACACGTAAATTTCAGCCTAAAAAAGCAACAGATTTAACGTGGAAAAAATGGTTACCCGCAGTATCTATTTTTATAATGAGTCTGTTAATACAATATGGCGTGTTAATACACAGTGATTGGCAGAAGAAAAGACAATTAACTAGTCTTGATTATCAAGTTATTGATTTATTTAAGCAAATATTTCCGGAAGTAAAGCGTATTGTGAATATAAAAGCACAAGCAGAGCAGCAGCTAGTGGAGCTTAAGAAACAAGGGGTAGATAAAGGCAGTCCTTTTATGACGATGATTTATAAAACAGGAGAAGTATTAGGTGTTAATCCTGATATTAAGCTTAAGAAGCTAGACTATATGAATAATAGTTTGCAGTTACATTTTACCTCACAGGACGTTGCAAAGGTCGACCAAGTCAAGCAACAATTGGAAAATACGGGACACTTAATAGTGACTATAAAATCGATAGAATCAAAAGAAGCCAATGCGGAGGTTGATGTTGAAATTAAACAAAAATGAAATCCTACACAGATTTTATACCTTGTCTGCTAGAGAACGTTTCTTAAGTATACTGACAGTTGTCATCGTATTTTTGTATAGCCTCTATACTTTTATTTATGTACCTACAGTGTCGAATAAAGTCCTACTGGCGCAAAAGATTGAACTGCAGTCTCAAGTGTTTCAATATTTAAAAAGTATCCGCACTGAAGTATTGCAGTTACGAAATAATCAACGTTCTGGTGCAACTACAAGCCCAATTGATTCGTTAATGACGATAGTAGAGACCACGAGTATACAGATGCAAATAAAACCTTTAATCAATAGCATCACATCTGAAGGCGATAATAAAGTCAATATCCGCATAGATGCTATAGATTTTGATATGTTAATCGCTTGGTTGGTTGAATTAGAAACGATACAAGGTATCAGTGTATTACAAATAAATTGTGCATTGTTAGCACAAGAAAAACCAAGCGTTAGTGTTCAGATGATGTTGGCTCGATAGAAACAAGCATGCTATATTTCGATAATAAATAATTTTGCAACCACTGGTCGGTGTTAGTGTCTTTGTAGGGATGCGTTTCTCTGAGGCTCATTAACCGCTCACGCAATAAATGCTCTTTGGTTAATAGTAATTCCACATCATTTAAAGCCACAAATTTATTCGGATCCGCATTTAATCGATTGATGACCCTGAATAATTGTAGGGGTTTTAAATCTAAATCATCGGTGAATTGTCCCCTTAGGTTAAGGAATAAGGGTAAAAGATCAGATCCAGCTAAATTTTGATGTTGTAGATCTTTCAGTTTGCTTAAAAGTATATTGATCGCAAGGCGATAAAGTTTAGATTCTTTCACCAATAGTCTAGCGGCAAGTTGTTGCACAGAATTTCTATGTGAATCTCTGATACGAATCGAGACTAATTTTTTAGAGGGAGTAATGTCGTCTTCTTTAGACATTGATAAACGGTTATGTAGGTAAAGTGAAAAATACTAACTTTATTATAAAAAGCTATTATTACGACAATGTTACTTTGTTAGGCTTAATTTATGTTGGCAGGTTAAGTAGGAATGCTTGGGGAGTAAATTTAGTCTAATAGCTGTAATACGTTTCTTCAAATTGTCATACTTTCGTCATTAAATTGTATTACTGAGATTGAGATAATATTAAAAGTTTAATGAACGTGCTGTAGGGTTCACGTTTAATTAACTATGATTCTTTATCATCTTTTCAAACATTTCAGTGAGAATTAAAATGAAAAAAATAATATTAGGTGTAGCGGTTTCAGCTGCGCTTTTTTCAATAGAGGCTTCGGCATTGTCGACGTCTGTTATTCCTGTAATTGCGGCAACTAGCCCATCAAAAGTTGACTGGTCAACAACAACAGGCGTTCAAAACGTGGGTAACGTGCCCGCTGCAAACGTCGTGTATGCAAATGGTTCATCAGCGGCGACTAAATTCTTAGGAAACGCAATTTTGGCTGTTGCAGCGCCAAATACTATCGTTTATAAATATGTTAATGGTACTGCAGCAGATATCTTAACTTATGTCTTTACTACGGGTGCTACACCTCCGACTGGTTTTGTTGCTAACCAAAACTATATCGTGCACAAAAGAGACAGAGACGGCTCTCTGATGGCCCCTATGTCTGCGACTGGCTTACCAGGTACGGCCGTTGTTAACGCAGTCACGTACAATTCATTACCAAATTTTGCGCTTCCAGCGACTGTAACCGCAACGACTTGTGTGGCTACCACAGCGCCTTCACCAACAGCAGCGGGTCTTAATACTTGTACTGTTAGCTCTACAGAAGTCTTATTACCTGCTCCTGCGACGGCAACGGGTTTAGCAGGTAAAGCGGGTATTTTGGGTATTGCGGATGTTGACGCAGTTCAATTTGCTAGTCCATTAAACGGAGCAAACACGGCTAACCTGTTAACCACAAAAGCAGCGACTATGGGGTCTATTCCAGTTGCAGCTCAGGTATTTGGTATCGCTGTTAACTTAAAGTTACGTGACGCCATGCAAGTAGCAGAAGTAGCTTCTGGTGCTTTAACCAACGCACTTTGTGCATCTGATGCGGTTGTAAGAGAAACTGAAGCGTGTATGCCTAGCTTCACTTCAGAGCAAATTTCTAGCATCTTTGCACAAGGTCGTTTCAATGATTGGACTAACTTAAGCTACGGTACAAACACTAACTTAGTGAGTGCAAATACTGCGACTAAGCCTGCTAATACCGCAGTGCAAATTTGTTCAAGAGCGGCCGGTTCAGGTACTTTAGCAACAGTTAATACAGTGTATGAAAATGCACCTTGCACTGCCTCTAACGAAGCAATTCAAGCAGCAACTAGTGCAACAGTTAACCCTGTAGCTATTAATACAGTAACGACTAATGAAGGCGCTGCCGGCGCTACAAAAGCCTATTATTCAACCATAGGTTCAGGCGATCTTGAAAACTGCTTAAAAACAATGGACAGTTTTTCTGCGACAGCACCAGTTACACCAGGTTACGGTAACTTTGCTGCAGGTACAGGGGGGGTGCCAACATTTACACCCGCAGCGGCTGCAGGTGGCTTTCGTTGGGCAGTGGGTATCTTAAACGCTGATCGTAACACAGCTAATTCATTACCTTATCGTTTTGTTAAAATTGACGGTTATGCGCCTTCATTAGAAAACACTGCGAATGGTAAATATAGATTTTGGTCTGAATTATCAGCTATTAAAGCCACTGCTGCGACTGCTTTAACGGGCGGTTCATTAGGTTTATACAATGCGATGATAGATCCAGCGATTATTGCTAAATCTACAGCAACTAACCCTGCAGGTTTTACCACGGGTTATATGGGTGTTGCATCTACAGCGGTTTCTGGTGCAACTGCGTTCGATCCTCTTCGTCCAGTGATGCCGTTCACGCATCAAAATTTGGCTAACACAGCGGGTTCAGTGAATCACTGTCGTGCAGCTACTATTATGTCAGGCGCTACAAAATATTTACCTTGGTTAAACTAAGATTAACTGATTTGTAGCAAGTTTAAATTAGTTTCAATCTTTAAATAAGACCCGTCACCGAAAGGTGGCGGGTCTTTTTTTGTGTTTTGTCATAAATTTTTAATGTAAGACCTTTAAAATGAGGAGCAATAAGCCTTGTAAGAGGTAAAAACTTTAAATCCGTTTTATTAAAAAGTATGCAAGTAAAATTACAAAAGCACAGACGCACCTGGAGTGGGGTTGTCTTATGCACTTACAGTCTCGTGTTAATGCTAACGACGCCTACAGGGCAAGTTTTAGCTGAACAATCTGCATCAAAACCTGATCAAGGCCAAGAAATAACCGGTCAAAACTCGGTGGCTTTTGATTTGATGGAGTTAAGAGTAAAAGGAAATACCAAATTAAATAAAAACGAAATGGAGCGCACCTTATATCCATTTCTAGGCCCCAAAAAAACCTTAGATAATGTTGATTTAGCGCGTACCGCGTTAGAAGAGCTATACAAAGCGCAAGGCTATCAAACCGTATCAGTTGATATTCCCGAACAAGATGTTAAGAATGGCATTGTCTACTTGCAAGTAGTGGAAGGTAAGGTTTCACGCTTACAAGTTAAAGATTCGCGCTATTTCTCTATGGGTAAAATTAAAGAAACGGTACCTGAATTAGCCGAGGGCAATGTACCGCATTTCCCTACCATGCAAAAGCAATTGGCGGCCTTAAGTACTGAAAGTCCCGATCGTAAGGTGCAACCTGTTTTACGTGCAGGCGATACACCCGGTACCTTAGAGGTGGATTTAAAAGTTAAAGATGAATTGCCTTTACATGGTCGTGTTGAACTCAATGGTCGTAATGCTCAGGGCACTGATAGAATGCGTCTTGTTTCATCTTTGCATTACGACAATCTCTGGCAAGCCATGCACAGTGCGTCCTTAATGTATCAAGTGGCACCCGAAGATAGTGAGCAGGTGCAAGTCTGGGCGGGTACTTATGCCATGCCTTTGTTTAATACCGATATGCGTTTGGCACTTTATGGTGTTAATTCAAGTTCTAATATTGCCTATGCGGGTTCACAGGCTATCATCGGCGCAGGCAGTATGTTTGGTGCGCGTTTAATAAAGCCATTCGCGGCGTTAAATAATTACTCCCATAGCGCTACTTTTGGTGTGGATTATAAAGATTTTAAAGAGTCAGTGAGCTTGCAATCAACTACGGGTATTGAAACCCCTATTACTTATTTGCCTTTTCTAACCCAATACAGTGGCAGTGTGCGTAGAGAAAATTCATTTACCAGTTTTGATATAGGTGCCCATTTTTCAATACGAGATTTAGGTAATACTCAGTCGCAATTTGAGAATAAGCGCTATAAAGCCAGTGCAAGCTATATTTATTTAACGAGTGATGTAAAGCACCAACACGACTTGCCTTATGGTATGGAGTTAAAAACTCACTTCAGTGGGCAAGTGGCTGATACACCGTTAATAAGCAATGAGCAATATTCATTGGGGGGGGCACTCAATGTGCGTGGATATTACGAAACACAAGCTTTGGCAGATTCGGGCGCCTTTGGTTCATTTGAACTCTATTCACCCAATTTGGGCCAGTTGGACGGTGAATATTTGAATAATTTTAAGTTATTCACTTTCATTGACGCGGCCACCGGTTGGATTCAGAGTCCTTTGCCTGGCCAACAAAGTAATTATCAACTTGCTGGCAGTGGCGCGGGGTTTAATTTTCATATTAAAAAATATTTATTGGCGGCTCTGGATGTAGGTTTGCCGTTAATGACGTTGGGGTCTGTGAAAACGGGTGATCCGCGTATCGATTTTAATATAGCAACAGAGTTCTAGGGCGAGCGTTTAAGTTGTTATTCATTCATTTAGTTTTAGGTAGTCAACATGGTTAACTCACAATACAAAAATAACGCAAGGTTTTCTGAGGATGTCATTAAACTTAAGCCTTTGGTGGCGGCGGTTAGATGGGTTATTGCGAGTGGTCTTTTGGTTGGATCTGGCTTGACGCAAGTGAGTGCTAATCCCGCATCGGTGGGCGCGGCACAATTACCCATTCCTGTGATTCCGGGTTTTTCAGTGAATACCAGCGGAAACTATATTATACCGGACACGAGTATTGCCTATACGATCACTGATGGTAATGTTGCGGCCCATGGTAGTGCTGATATGACCATTGATATGGTCGCTCAAAAAGAAACCATTAATCAAAAGACAGATAAAGCGGTTATTGACTGGAACAGCTTCAATATCGCTAAAGGCTGGACCGTTCAGTTTAAACAGCCCAATAGTAGTTCTACCGCCCTTAATAATATCCATGATGCCAATGCCACCCAAATCTTAGGTGCGTTAACCGCTAATGGCCAGGTGTATTTAGTCAACAATAATGGTTTTGTGTTTAGTAAAGGTTCTACGGTCGATGCCAATACTTTAGTGGCTTCTGCACTGAATATTTCAGATGAAACGTTTAATGCCGGTATTATCCGTGCATTTGATAATAATACGACCACGCCCACTGCGGCGTTAAGCGGGGGCGCGGCAACGAATGCAAGCATAGAGGTGCAAGCAGGCGCTAGTATTAAAGCTGGGAAAAGTGGTAGTGTTATTTTAGCTGCCCCTACTGTCAATAATTCAGGATCAATTTCGGCCGATCAACAAGGCCAGATTCTTTTAGTGGCCAGTCAAGATGCGGTGTATCTGCAACCAGCTTCCAGTACTAGTCCGTTCGCGGGTTTATTGGTAGAAGTGGGTACGGGAGGCACTGTTAATAATAATGCGGGTGGCAATGTATCTGTGCGTGAGGGTAATATTACCTTGGCAGGTTTTGCTGTAAATCAATCCGGTAGTTTAAGTGCCACAACCTCTGTGAATGTGAATGGCTCTATTCGCTTACTAGCGCGAGAAAATGTGCAAGTACCGGGTGGAAATTCTCTAGCTGCAACACAAACCGTGCGTAATGCCGGCACTGCAAACGAAGAAGATGCTTCAGTGACTTTTGGTACAGGTAGCTCAACCACTATTTTGGCGGATGCCAATGGGGGTTCGGCTATTGACGAGCAAGCTCAAAAACAATCTTATGTTGAGGTGAGCGCCAATAAAATAGATATGCAAACTGGTTCATCCATTGTGGCAACGGCAGGCGCTGTTAATATGCTAGCCACCAATGTTTTTGATATCCCGGGTAGTATGCCGACTTTAAGCGCACCCGGTAATAAAGGGCGTATTGATTTACAAAATGGTTCTGTTATAGACGTGTCGGGCTCTACCAATACCACGGTCGACATGACTAGAAACGTCGTGGGTGTCTCGGTACAAAGCTTCAATTTACGTAATGCACCTTATCAACGCGGTGGGATATTACAAGGTCAGACGATACAAGTAGACGTACGCAATTTGCCGACCATATTTGATGCGAGCAGTGCGGTGTCCTCTATACAACGGGGCATTAATGAACGTTTAAGTACCGGCGGAACAATAAAATTGACGTCTTATGGTGATGTTGTTGTAAATACAGGGGCCGTTTTGAATATTTCTGGGGGCACTGTTAATTATCAGGGTGGCTATCTCAATACAACGCAATTGATTGATGCGGTTACCGGCAAATCGGTTGATATCAGTCTCGCAGATCCTAATCGTCAATATTCTGGTATTTATGGCGTTTATAGTGAAAAACATACTAAATGGGGTGTAACCGATAGCTGGAACTTGATAAGTTCAGTGAAGGGTGGCCGCTATGAGGCAGCTTATACGCAAGGATCGGCAGCAGGAACGCTTGATATACAAAGTCCAGTCCTCGCTTGGGACGGGCAGTTAATTGCTAATGCCGCCAGTGGTATTTATCAGCGGAGTACCCCTGCTGCAGGTGGGACATTTACACTTAACCAAGGTGATAATGGGGGGGCGAGTAATCTTGCAGGTATGTTTTTATCTACGCAAGATGTGCTATTTCAAAAGACTCCTCTAGCGCCAAAAACTATTGGCATCAATGATATTCTAGATACCACAACCCCAATTACGTTCACGACAGATTTTGTCAATCGGTCCGGTATTAGTAATTTAATCATTAAAACGGGGGGGGCAGTTACGGTCGCCCAAGATGCACACTTAGTCATGCCTATGCTGAGTAAATTAGCCATTGATGCGCCCGTTATTAACGTATTGGGATCAATTTATACGCCTGGGGGGACCATAGGCCTTAATGCGGTTTCTAATCCTCTTGATGTCACAACAGGGCAGATTAATTTAGCTAGCACGGCGGAGTTAAATGTATCGGGCCGTTGGATTAATGATTTTAAAGACGGTATTAATCAGCCGCTTGCTATTAATGCGGGTAAAGTAAATTTGGGTAAGATTGCTGGGGATTCATCTAATAATCTTACTACCTCTCAAATCACCTTCGAGCAAGGTGCGGTCATTAAAGCAGATGGGGGTGCACAATTAAATTTGGCCGGCAATAGAGTGGTTGCGGGTAATGCAGGCAGTATTAAATTAATAGCGGGTAATATTCTATTCAATGGGCCCACGGAGGCTAATCAGGCTTTATCGGCAGTCGGCCTGAATCAAGGGGGCGCTTTAAGCGTAACTACTAACAAGATAAATATTGGCGGGAATGACGCCACAGCACTTAATTTGGGTGTGACGAATGGCGCTTTAGATCTTGCGGCGAATGCTGGGTTTAAGAACATCAGTTTATCGACCATTCCCCTCTTTGGTACTGATATTACGGTCGATGGTAAGACGGATTGGACATTCATCAGTAAGAATAATGTACTTGATGCTAATTTTCGTAATTATGCAGGTGCAACTTCTCTAACCGGATTTAGTCAACTGACAACGTTGCCTGAAAATAATAGAGCCCCAGTAAGTTTAAGTTTAACCGGTTATACGGGCGTTACCTTACAAACCGGCAGTCAAATTCATGTGGATAAAGGTTCTACGGTCAACCTCAGCGCGGATAATGCAGGGACAGGCATTTATGTTGATGGACTCATAGATGCACAAGGTGGATCGATTAATTTAACGTTAAAATCCGGTTCGGGTGGCGATGTCAATCCTGCTCAAGCGATTTGGTTAGATACCCATGCAAGTCTGAATGCACAGGGTACAACGTTATTGAATCCTATTGATGCGCTAGGTCGGCAAACGGGTACCGTACTTAATGGGGGTAGTGTTAATGTAACGGCCGAGCGCGGTACTGTGGTTTTGGCTAATGGCGCTAGCATCAATGTTGATGGTACGAGTGCTCATTTGAATGTCATTGTGCCAAATGCCTTGCAAAATAATAAACAGGTTGTTGGTTCAAATGCTGGAAAAGTTAATATAACAGCGGCAGAAGGCATTATATTGGATGGCAGTATTTCAGCACATAAAGGCTTAAGCACTAATAATGGTGGAACCTTGAGTCTTACCTTAGATCGTTTGTCTACTAACTACACGACACCTCAAATGAGTCCACTGCATATCGATGTGCAGCAACAAGCGAGTTCAATTCTTACAACTGAAGTGTTTGGTAATAGTTTAGATGCATTTAACGGGCAAGCTATTCTGAGTAGCGATAAAATAAATTTGGCCGGAATTGATAATGTCAGTTTATCGGTGCCTTATAGGGTAGGGTTAACACAATCACCCGGAGAAATACGTCTGTTAGGCAATGTTAACTTGAACACAGCCTCTAGCCTTATTTTAGATGCACAAAATATTAGCTGGCTGGATAACGGAGGTGGCACTAATGCGACGATCAATACAGGTTATTTAAAAATAGGATCGTCTACGCTAGATATAACGGATCCTAGTGACGTCTCTGTATTAGGCAATGGGTCTTTGATAGCCAATGCCAGAAATATCGATTTGATGGGTTCATCTGTCATGACGGGTTTTAATAACGTGTCTCTTAATAGTCAGCATGATATGAGAGTCGTTGGGGTAAATATTGACCCGACAACTAAGTCCTATACAGGCAGTTTAAGTACAGCCGCTACTCTTAATTTACAAGCCACTCAAATCTATCCAACGACTTTAACCCAGTTCAGTTTTAATGTAACAGACGCCAGCAGCCAATTGACGATCACTGGGCAAAATACGGATGTGACTCCGTTATCTGCTATGGGGAGCTTAACGTTCAATGCACCAATTATTAATCAAAATGGGGTTATTAAAGCACCTTTAGGCAATATTACATTTAATGCAACGGATACCTTAACCTTCGGAAATGGTAGTTATACGTCTGTCTCTGCAGAAGGGCAAGTGATCCCTTTTGGAATGGTTTTAAATAACGTTTGGCAATATCCTTTTGATGGGGGTAACAATCAGGTCTACAACTCAGCACCGGATTATAATTCTTTAGCGAATAAGCATTTAATATTTAATGCGGCCAATATTCAGTTTAACCAAGGTAGTGTGGTTAATGTTTCAGGTGGCGGTGATTTAATGACGGCTGCTTTTCAGCCGGGTGCGGGCGGTGGCTTTGATTATTTAGTCGCGGGTGGAAATCTTGGTAGTACGTCTAATCCTTATGATCAGGTGATGCAAAGCTTGTATGGCTATAAAAATGGTTTTGCTATCTTGCCGGCCCTAGGATCATCATTGGCACCCTATGACCCTTATTTGTCAGCAACCAGTGGATTAGATCCAAGAACACAGGTGTATTTAAGTGGTGTGCCGGGGCTAGCGGCGGGTTTTTATACAGAATTACCGGCTTATTATGCTTTATTGCAAGGTGCTTACTTAGTAACACCTCAAGCAAACACTTTAGGTCAGTCTATAACAACATATACATCGAATGGCATACCCGTTGTTTCTGGTTACGAAACGCTTGCGGGTACGGGTATTCGACCGTCTTTAACGAATGGATTTTTAATTGAGTCCAGTGCTGAGGTGCAAAAACACACAGAATATAATATTCAATCAGCTAATCAATTCTATATAAGTCAAGCGAACACTAATCACACAATAGCTCCGATATTACCCCAAGATGCGGGCCAAATATCGATTAATGCTACTTCACAATTAGTACTTGATGGACAATTTAGAGTAGCCGCACCTAAAGGTGCTAGAGGAGCAAAAATGGATATTTCTGCTCCAGCAATTGAAGTCACAAGTGGCACACCGTTAACACCGACCCCTGGAATTTTACAACTATCTGATGCGTCTTTAACAAGGTTGGGCATAGACAGTTTATTATTGGGCGGTAATCGTACTTATGATAAATCGGGTGCGACTCAATTGGATGTTACAGCCGATACGGTTACCTTTGATGCGGGCTCAACCCTTCAAGTCTTAGACTTAATGGCGGTTGGAAAATCGAGTGTTAATGTACTGGCGGGTGCTGCTATTAATGCCTCAGGCAGTGTTAATACAGGAGATACGATTCTCAAAGTATCCGGTGATAGCGCTGTTTTAAGAGTGTCTGCTGATAAACAAGTTCAGTTTAATAGAGCATATGATCCTACTTATTATACGCCTGATATGATCGGTTTAACGGGGGACTTGTTGATAGACACCGGTGCAATCTTAAGTGCGACGCAATCGATGTTATTAGGTGCCAGTCATTCAACGGTATTGAATGGTAATTTAAGCATGACGGGCGGCTCCATTAATATGGCGGCTAACTCAATTAATTTAGGTGACGTAGCGGGATTGTCGCCGACTTCATTGAATTTAACGAATCAAAATTTAACCAGTTTATTAGGTAATGACCTGACTTTAACCAGTCTGGGAGCCATTAATTTTTATGGCGATGTGGGGCAGGTTGATGCCACTACTCTTAATTTGCAAGCCATTCAATTTAAAAACTTAGTACTGGATGCTGCTTCATTGTCGGGTAACACAGGTGCCTTGCTAGGCACTAATGTGCTTAGTAATAGAGCGATGTTAAAAGCAGATACGCTAACGTTACAAAACACGAGTGGTAATCAAATGGCCCTCGTGTCTGGCACTGGCACAGGTGTATTGGATTTAAGTGCGACGCAGATGAATGTCGGTATAGGTAAGATAGCCGTGGATGGGTTTAGTACAACTAACCTTACTGCAGATCAGCAATTGACAGCGACAGGTAACAGTGTAGTGACCGTGGCTTCTGACCTGAATATAACAGCGGGATTAATGGCAGCCAGTGGCGGTCATAACCTCTTAATCGATGCAACGGCGGGCTTAGGGCATGATGTGACGCTCAGCGGGAATGGCAATAATACCACGTTAGTATCAAAAGCCTTAGGCGGTAGTCTTGGTTTTTCAGGCAATAATGTCACTTTAAAAGGCGCTAATATTCAATTACCCTCAGGTGCCTTGAAGTTATATTCTCAGACGGGCGATATTTTACTGACAGCGGATGCCAATGGCGCATCTTCTCATATTAATCTTGCCGGTGAGACCGTTCAATTTGCCGATCTAACTGCATATACACCGGGCGGTACATTCAGTGCTATTGCGGAAAATGGCAGCGTGTCTTTAGCGACAGGTTCTTGGTTAGACATCAGTTCGGGTGGTGGTAAAGCCGCTGGCGGTAATCTGATATTAAAAGCGCTTAATCAAAATCCTGCGTCAGAGTTGTTAGCTGGCACGTTTAAAGCGACAGGTGCAAGTGCGACAATTGATGTGTATGGCTTTGCAGCGGCTCAACCGCTGATTAATGTGCCCGGTCAGTTTGATACCTTAATAAGCCAATTGATGACGGCAGGTGTGAATCAATCCATATATATACGCAGTCGTGCGACAGATATCATTCAAGAGGCGAGTAATACCATCACTGCAAAGTCCATTTCCTTAGTGTCAGATGCGGGAAGTATCGATATTAAAGGCAAGTTAATAACAGATAGCAGCAGTAAAGCGGGTGATATTACGTTATATGCGGCGAAAGACATCACCTTAGAAAGCGGAAGTTTATTATCAGCCAAAGGCACAACTGGCGGTCATGTGTTGTTGTCGGCCTTAGGTTCTGGAACGCAGGCGGGGGGTACAATTAGTCTGCTCACGGGATCGACGATTGATGTTACCGGGTCTACTGTCGGAGGCACAGTCAGCTTGAATGCTTTACGTAACAGTGATCCAGCGTCCGGTATCAACATAGCACCTATTGCGGGGACTGTAACGGGCGCTAATCACCTTTATGCCGTCGGTTTCCAAAAATATGATGCCAGTATCACTGGTTACAATTACAACGTGACGGATGCAAGTACTGTTTTATCAACAGATATCACTAATTATTTTTTAAGTGATCCGGCCAATCCTTTGTATGGCATCTTGTCTATTGATCCTAATTTAGCCGGTGTTATAGCAGCAACCGTGTCTGCAAACTTACCGGCGGCCAATATGGTAACCAGTATTGACATAGCTAATTTATCAGGGTTCGTGACGACTGCGATTGATAATTATATGGCTACAACATATGGTGCTGGTAATGCCTTATCACCGACAGATATAACGACGATATCAAGCACCATTACTACAGATATGGGCCTATACCTGACGAAATATAGTGCAGATATCGCTAGCTTATCGCCCACTATTAATACCGATATTAATAGTTACATGGCGAATGCGGCTACTATAGAGGCGGCCTTAGGGGCGGGTATTAAATTACGTCCGGGTATTGAAATTGATAATGCGGGCTTAGCTACAGATGGCACAGGTTCTGTTACCTTAGCAACGGCTTGGGATTTTTCATCATTGAGTTCGGGCACTGATCCGGCTATGTCATTGGTGACGGGGCCGATAGTGGGTGATTTGATTGTACGTGCTGCTGGACAGTTAAATGTACTGGGTTCATTGACGGATGGCTATACAAACTATGGTTCAACTCTTATGAATACTGATTCGTGGTCGTTCCAGTTGGTTTCAGGAGCTGATTTGAGCAGTGCAGATACCATGGCAACTACGAATGTAACGGCTGCAGAAAAACTAGCCGCAGCTAATTATGCAAGTGATCCTACCTTAGGACTTGATCCGGGCATCTATCCCACAATTATTAAAGATCTTACTATTGGTTCTGGGGCGAGCGTCCATACGGGAACAGGAAATATAAAGTTAGCTTCAGGGGGTAATTTTGTCTTGGCTGATCAATATGCAACCGTTTATACCGGCGGGCGCGCAACAGTCACTAATCCAAATGGCACGATAGATAATATAACGCAGGGTACAGGTTCTTTAGCAGGTACGACGCTCACTAACGGGATAGGTGGGGAGTACCCTGTTTCCGGTGGTGAGGTGATTATTCAAGCGGCGGGTAATATCACCGGTGCCGTGAGTTCTCAGTTTATCCGTAAAACATTTTATGGGCCTGCGTGGTTAGGCGTACAAGGTCATCCATTAGATCCCAATAATAGTAACAATAATTATTTGACCGCTTGGTCTATTAATGCAGGATTATTTCAACAGAATATAGGTTCATTTGGTGGCGGGCAAGTTAACATTGCTGCACTTGGAAATATTAATGATCTATCCGTTATGCTACCAACAAGCGGTAAGCAATTAGCCACTGATTATTCAAAGTCTGTTAATACTTTAGATATTCAAGGTGCTGGATTAATGACTATCACCGCAGGTGGAGACATATCGGGCGGTGCTTATTTCTTGGGTCAAGGAGTTGCCAATATTTCGGCTGGTGGACAAATCAATGGTAGTCACTCAAATGATATCAATGCCTTTACATCAGGTCCGCAATTGGTGATGAGTGGTAATCAAAGTGATCAAGTTGCGGGTAACACAGAGTTGAATCTTTATGCTAATGAGGGTATTAAGATCTCCGGGGTATCGGATGTGATGGTGTTGCAGAATTTGCAAAACGGTACGCAGTTTTTTAGCTATACCGATAAAAGTAAATTGAACATGAATACATTGGCCGGTGATATTCATCTAAATTCTGATATTTCTGTATTAGCAAACATACTAGGCATTGATAATTATAGTGGTGATGTTCGCAGTGAGAAGTATTTGGCTCATGTCTACCCCGCTTCTTTGGATGCAACTGCATTTAATGGCAGTGTTGTTATGGATAGTGACATTATTTTATTTCCATCGCCTGTAGCTAACGCCACAATATTAGCTCAGCAAGGTATAAGTTCTAGCAACTCTGTTAATACGGCTTCGGGTTTGTATAGCTTTACGTTGTCAGATGCGAATACAACCTTACTTGCTAATGCAATGAATACAGTAGGGGGGAGCGAAGATCCTATTTACAGTATGTTTAATACGTTTACGATAGACTCGCAAGGGCAATTGCCTTCCGTTATGCACGCGACTACACCCATACATGCGGGTGATAGTTCGTCCGCTAGGTTTGTGACTCAAGTGGGAAATATTTCATCGGTCTATCTCAATGTGTCTAAACAAGCGATTATTCAATCGGGTAATGATTTGCTGAATAGTTCTATTCAGATACAGCAAAATAATGCGTCAGATGCTTCGATTATATCAGCGGCGCGTGATATAAAATTTATGACTGATTTAGATAATAATGGAGCGCCGACAGCGGCAAATAGTACCTATCAAATTGCTATTGCGGGTCCGGGTAATGTATTGGTTAAAGCCGGAAGGGATATTGATTTGGGTGGTTCTATAGGTTTAACCACCGTAGGGAATTTATATAATTCAGCCTTACCAACGACTGGGGCTAATTTAGATTTATTAGTCGGATTGAACGGCGGTATGCCTGATTATTCAGCTTTTATTAACAAATATTTAGTCGCAAATCCGTTATATACGACTGAATACCTACAAGTGACTGCGCTCATCACGCCATTTATGCAACAATTAACCGGTAATAGTTCATTATCTGACGCAGATGCCTTGTTAGCGTTTTCACAATTGCCAGCGGATCAAACTTTGCCAGTACAGCCGCAGTTAAATGCAATCATTACACCGGTATTTTTTAACGAATTACAAATAGCGGGTACCGCATCTGCTTCGAATAAAACGCTTGGCAATGCCGGTGGTTATGCGGCGATAGATACTTTGTATCCCTTAGATCCACTTCATCCTTGGACAGGTGATTTAACCATGCCGTTTAGTAAAATACAAACGGTGAGTGGGGGTGATATCAATCTTTATGTACCGGGTGGTCAAGTGAATGCCGGCCTATCGATTGCACCTAGTGGTGTAGGAGCAAAAACCTCTGACCAGTTAGGTATTGTTGCGCAAGCGCAAGGTGGTATTAATGCGTTTGTTAAGAATGACTTTACCGTGAATACGTCGCGAGTATTTACCTTAGCCGGTGGAGACATTGAAATTTGGTCCTCTGAAGGTAGTATTGACGCAGGTAAAGGAGCTAAGTCGGCTCTATCGGTGACTATTGACCCACCTTATTTTGATGTATTAACCAATCAATTAGTGATTCCTGCACCTAAAATTACCAGTGGTAGTGGTATTAGAACGGCAGCGGCACCGGGACAAACTCCTGGTAACGTTTCCTTGTTTGCCCCTAAGGGTATCGTAAATGCAGGTGAAGCAGGTATTGCCGGAAATAACGTGACGATTTCTGCGGCGGCTGTCATGGGCACAAATAATATTCAAGTGGGTGGTGTCTCCAGCGGGGTACCACAAGCATCGTCGGGGAGTATAGCTGCAGGCTTAACTGGAGTAAGTAACTTAACCGCTAATGTGACCCAAGTCGCACAAGCTTCAGCTGAGCTTGATGAAAAATCTAAAACCAGTAAAGAGAATATGACCTTGGGTTTATTGAGTGTTGAGCTCTTAGGTTTTGGTGAATAACAACGAGTAAAAAAGTAACTCCATTAAATTCGTCGTAGATCTGTTTAAGTCATAATAATGTAATGTTAATTTGTGATAATAAAACCAAGAGATTGTTGTCCTATTTTTAATGAGAGAAATAATGAAACGGTTTGGTTTTGTAGTTGTACTGTTAATGTTACTACCTGGAATAGCATCTGCTTGGTGGAATGATGAGTGGGGGTATAAGAAAAAAATAACTTTAGACGCGCAAAAGTTGAAGCAAGACGGTGTCACAATTCCGCCCACTGCTTATGCCTTAGTTAGGTTACACACCGGTAACTTTGGTTTTTTTGCGGATTTAGCCGAAAAGGGCAAAGATATTCGTGTCTTAGCAGCAGATGAGAAAACACCTTTAAAGTTTTATATCGAAAAATTAGATACTGTCAATGAGATGGCATTGGTCTGGGTGAAATTACCTGCAGATTTAGCAACAGCAGAAGAGCCGGCTTTTTGGATATATTACGGTAATGCTAAGGCCGTAGATGCGCAAGAAGGGCCTAGTTCATTTGATGTAAACCAAGTGTTAGAT
>CANGLL010000028.1 GCA_947454605.1 Methylococcaceae bacterium
ATGGCCATCGATGGGGCCGATATAGTTAAACCCTAATTCTTCGAATAAGGTACCGGGTACGACCATACCTTTAACGTGTTCTTCGGTACGACGGGCTAACTCCCATACGCTAGGCATTTTACTGAGCGCTTTTTTACTTTCTTCACGTAATGATGAATACAACTTGCTAGACAGTATTTTGGTCAGGTAGTTACTCATCGCACCCACGGGTGGTGAGATGGACATGTCGTTATCATTAAGGATAACTAATACGTTGGCATCTAAGGCACCGGCATGGTTCATCGCTTCATACGCCATACCACCGGTAATACTGCCGTCACCGATGATGGCGACCATTTCTTTTTCTTCACCTTTTAAGGCTGAGGCAATGGCCATGCCTAAGGCGGCACTGATAGAGGTGCTTGAGTGGCCTACGCCAAAAGCATCGTATTCACTCTCGGCACGATTAGGAAACGCACAGATACCATTTAAAGTACGTATAGTGGTCATACGTTCTTTACGGCCCGTCAGAATTTTATGTGGATAGGCTTGATGCCCTACATCCCATACTAATTGATCAGAAGGGGTATCAAATACATAGTGCAACGCAACAGTGAGCTCTACTGTACCTAAGCCGGCTGAAAAATGACCTCCTGAGATACTGACAGTATGTGTTAAATAATCTCGTAACTCTTCCGCTAAAGGCTTAAGCTGCTCTTTGCTCAGCTTACGTACATCGGCAGGTGTGTTGATATTTGCTAATAAAGGATAGTTAGCTGATTTATTCATGTATTTGGTAATTCACAATTCGATATATAAGATTCTTAAAGTTTATTTAGTCTTTAAAATCAAGTAAAAATCAGCTAATAAACACTTTATAGGCTGCCCTAATATTTAGCTGTTTATTATCCAGCTTAAATGCTTAGTAATCAAGTTGGTTATTAGTGCGAACGTTGAATAATATAAAGAGACAGGTCTCTTAATAAATCTGCCTCTTCACCAAAACCACTCAGACTCTCAATCGCCTTTTCATGTAATTCTTGAGCCTTCTGCTTAGCGCCCGCCAACCCTAATAATGCAGGATATGTAGGCTTATTATTATCTTTATCTTTACCTTGAGTTTTGCCTAAGGTGGCTGTATCGCTTTCTTCATCAAGAATATCGTCTTTAACTTGGAATGATAAGCCAATACATTTAGCGTATTGATCCAATTTTGTTGCCACTTCTTCCTCAACATCTGCCTTGGCTAACGATGCTAAATTAACGCTTGCGCGAATTAATGCGCCTGTTTTATGAATATGCATATTCTCCAACTCAGGAAGATTCAACTGCGTGCCGACAGATTGCAAATCAATAGCTTGACCTCCCACCATTCCTTGTGACCCACTCGCTCTTGTCAAAGCCATTATCATTTTCAATCGACCTTCCGCAGTAGCCGTAATAGTCGGATCTTTAGCTAATACTTCAAAAGCCAACGCTTGCAGAGCATCGCCCGCCAAAATCGCAGTTGCCTCATCAAAAGCAACATGACAAGTAGGCTTGCCGCGTCTTAAATCATCATCATCCATAGCAGGTAGATCATCATGAATTAACGAATACACATGAATAAACTCAACAGCACAAGCTGGGCCATCCAACGCACTTAAAGGTATTCCCAAGGCTTTACCTGTACAATAGGTCAACATGGGACGCATACGTTTGCCACCATTAAGAACACTATAACGCATAGCGCTATGTAGTTTTTGTGGTAACACAATCTCACTGGGTAGACGATCCTCTAAAGCTTTCTCAACGCGAGTTTGACTAAGACTAAGATATTCTTTTAACGCATTACTCATCAGTAAATGACTCCAAGTTTTGTGTGCCGTTTTTTTCTATCAAAATTTGTACTTTTTGCTCAGCATCTTGTAATGCTTTTTGACAAACACGGGTTAAATTAACCCCACGCTCAAATGACTTTAAAGAATCTTCTAAGGAAATATCACCTTGTTCCAATTGACTGACCAACTGTTCAATTTCAGCAAGTGAATCCTCAAACAACATCCCGCTTTTCTTTTTAGTCATACTGATAATTTTTTGATAAAAAGATTAAAAATAAAACCCAGTATTATATATTATTTTTAGGCTACGACATTGAGCAAATAACCCTATTTAATAAAACCTTACAATAGTTATTAGACTATTTAACGACTATCATCCTTAAGATTGTATTAAAACTGTCATATCAATGTATCGCTAATCTATTATGATAGCACTTGAAAATACATTAATTTTCAATTCTAAATTCGGTGGAGTTCACCGAACCCCCTCACCTATTAATTTTTTTATTATGAATATCATTCAAAAAACAGCTTTGATTCTATGCATTACAACTCTATTCGGTCTTAATTGCACATCAGCTATCTCAGCAGAATCAAGCAACCCGTCTGCTCCTAGCATTTCAGAAACAATTAAATATGTTGAGGCGGCTCTAGTAGAAGTGAAAAAAAGTGATTTCTCTGCTGCTCAATTACTATTGAAATCGGCACGTTTATCTTCTGCAAAAATTACGGGGGATGACGTTTCCATTGAAGAAGCAAATGATTCAGTTATTCAAGGACAAATTCAAGCTAAACACGGTGAAGTTCAAAAATCTACTGATGAATTAGAGAAAGCTCTAAAACTCTATAAATCTTTGTAAAAACAATTCGATTTAATGATGGGGGCTTTCACTCATCATTAAATTTATTTACCTGCCTTTAATATTAATTATTGCACCAAAGACTCAATAACTTTTAGCAACTCATCTTTGTTTACCTCTCCCTGATATTGCTTAAGAATGAGGCCCTGCTGATTAACGATAATTGTATATGGAATACTATTCATAATATTACCCAACTGGTGGGCCAAAATTAAACCCTCATTTTCTGCCAATAAGATTGGATAATTAATCGTTTTTGAGGAAAGAAACTGCTCGACAGATTCTTTGTTGTCAATAGCAACACCAATAAACTGTATATTTTTCCCAACATATTGTTCTTGTAACGCTATAAAATCAGTAATCTCTTTAAGGCATGGAGGACACCATGTCGCCCAAAAATTAATAATCCTTATTTTGCCTTGCCATTCATTGACTGAATGTGGTTTATTCCATAAATCCATGAGCACAAAGTCTTTGAGAATCTCCTTCTTATTGAGACCAAACTCTACAGGCGACCCCAACCCCATAAACCTAAAATACACACCTAATCCCAGCGCCATTATTGCGATGAGAACAATTAGCAAAATTCTTTTTATCACTTTAGTACTTTTAAGTTATTCAAAAAAACCTCTGCCTCTTGATAACCAATAACTCGCCTGTTTTTTTGATCCTCTAAACTACCGTCAAAAAACAATATTGCAGGCGGACCTATTAAATTAAATTTAGCCAACAATAATCTGTCCTCATCAAAATCTTTTGTAACATCTGCTTGTAAAAGCATATAACCTTTTAATGCTGCCTTAACCTTAGCATCTGTAAAAGTATAGGACTCCATCTCTTTGCATGAAACACACCAATCCGCATAAAAATCCAACATAACAGGCTGATGATTTAGGTTTGCTTGCTTAATTTTTTCTTCTAACTCACTTAAGCTTTTGACGCGCTCAAAAACAAGCCCATCTTCCTCAATAACTTGAGATTTACCAGCAACCAATCCTTTCAATGGATGCAATGGATTTGTATTACCTAAACTGACGCCTATCAGTAATATTACCCCATAGGTAAACATGACCAACCCCAAACCTTTCCATAATTTAGCCCATCCAGAACTATTCAATGGCAAAGGATCCAATGCGCTCAAATATACGGCAGGTAATATTAATAGCATTGCCCATAAAATAGTGGTTACTGCACCAGGTAAAATGCGACTTAACATCCAAACTGCCACACCTAACATAAGTACACCAAATATGGCTTTTGTTGAGTTTAACCAAGCACCTGCTTTTGGCAAGAACCTACCTGCAGATGCCCCCAAAATCAATAACGGGAAGCCCATACCTAAGCCCATAGCAAATAGAGCGCTACCACCCAATAAAGCATCACCTGTTTGACCGATAAATACAAGAGCTCCCGCTAGTGGCGCTGCTACACAAGGACCTACAATTAAAGAGGAAAGAATTCCCATAATGGCGGCACCTAGTAGCGAACCATCTTGATGTTTAAAACTTGACTGACTCAATCGGGTTTTTAATGAATTTGGTAACTCTAAATCATAAAAACCAAACATTGAAAATGATAAGAGGACGAATATGCCACTAAATAAGGCAATAATCCAAGGCTGTTGAAATGTGGCTTGTAAATTGCCGCCAAAAATTGCCGCAAGTACACCAAAAACGGTATAAGTTAATGCAGAGGCAATGACATAACTTAAAGATAATAAAAAACCTCTGATCGTTGTGATTTTGTGGCCATGACCCACAATTATTCCTGAAAGAATTGGAATCATCGGAAAAATACAAGGCGTAAATGAAATAAGAATTCCAAACCCTAAAAATGAAATCAGTGTCATGCCGAAACTGTCACGCTTCAAAGAACTTACAATTTGATCTTGTTCAGATAAAATTATGTTCTCTGAAGATTCTTTAAGGGCGGTTTCAAAGTCTAATAAAGTTGGCAGTGTTAAATGATTAACCGTAGTCATAGGAGGATAACAAACCCCACGCTCAGCACAACCTTGAAACTTAGCAGCCAATGTTATTTTCTGTGCTTGATTGTTTACCCTAATAAGGGGTAAATCAAATGCTAAATTATCATGAAATATTTCAACTTTTCCAAAGGCCTCATCTTCCTTGACTGCACCATGTGGAATTGAATAAACACCTAATTGCACACCTTCTGAATTGGTTATCTCAAATGCAATTTTTTCTCGATAGAGATAATACCCCTTTGCTATTGTCCAATTGACATGCAATGTATTTGGGTTTTTTACTTCAGAAAAAAACTGAAAAGCATCTTCGGGTGGAAGTAAATCATCATTTTGATTACCCTTTAACTTAGCTGCTCCATTAATTAATTTCTCTAGCACTCCCTTTTGATTAGAAATTAATGGAGTCGGTAAATCTACATCAATCACTTTTTTCTGCGGCGGGTAACAAATACCTTGATCTGCACACCCCCTGTATTGAACTAAAACCTTAATTGATGAGATTGGAGATGATAAAACTAATGAAGCAGGTAAGATTAAATTATTACGGAACACAATAACATCACCAAAATTTTCATCATGTTTCACCTCACCTTTCGGAAAAACTAAAGGTGAAATAACCACAGTATCAACTTTTGAAGTAATTTTAATATGTTCTTGATAGAGGTAATATCCTGGTGCAATTTCCCACTGGAAATCAATCTGATCCGAACTTAAAGCTTTTACATTGAGCTTAAAAGCTTCATCTACTGGCAAAGGACTAGTATCTGCAATTGTGTTGCTCACTAATCCAAATGAAATAATAAAAAACAAAAATATATTTTTCAAATTTGACATGAGACAATCCAATTAAGTTATTCAATAGATCCATTATCAATGGATATAGCTATAATCTAAGGCAGTTTATACGGGTGATTCCTTTATCACTAACTCAATCAAATCATACTGAGACGTCATCGATTTAATTAAAACCCAACACTCCTCAGCTGTTTCGACTTGATCTTGCCATCGATAAACCGATGGTAATATTTGGCAAAATATTACCACATGCTGCCAATTGTTTACCCACCAAAATCTGAGCTAATTTTTCCTAGATTTGTTTATCTGGACAAGAACAAATTACTATTTGGCAGTTAACACTCATCTATATGTGATTATTTGATCAAAGAAATGCTTTATCAAATTATCAAATTATCAAATTATCAAATTATCAAATTATCAAATTATCAAATTATCAAACAATAATTTATTTGAATCTCGATTTTCTTTTTTCTAAGAAATACATCTCAAGTTTATTAAAGTAGTAATACACGCCATAAAGGAATCCGCCGGCAACGGGTAAAGCAAAATACCAATGGGCTTTCGCATAACTTAATAACTCTAATATTTCTGCGCCATAAAAGTAAGCTGGCGTCACAGTAATTGCCGCCCAAACCCAAGCGCTTAATAGATTAATGATAGCGAACTTTTTGGCCGAGTATTTAGTGATGCCAATTGACATAGGAATCACCGTACGTAGTCCGTACATATAACGCTGAACAAAAATAATAGGCCAACCGTATTTCTTTAACAACAAATGTGCGATGGCAAATTTAAGACGTTGTTTTTGAAGTTTGCGCTGTATATAGCCTTTATTAAATCGACCCACATAAAAATAAATCTGATCGCCGGTAAAGCCACCTAATCCAGCCACAAATATGGTCATTAAGTATTGCAGATCTCCTGTATGAGACAGGATGCCTCCCATAATGAGGCCCATTTCACCTTCAAGAATGCCCCAAAGGTACAAAATGACATAACCATATTCCTTAAGCAATTCTAAAAATAGCTCTTCCATAGTAACCTTTATTTTTGTTGATCAATCGCGACACAAAAGGGCTTATATTTAAACCCATGCGATCATTTTATTTGGAGCGCTATATTAGCATAGCCATTTATGAATAAGAATTTAAACCGTATTCATAAAATCTATTAAAACAGCCATTAGCTCATCATCTTCTAATGCTAATAGCTGAATAAATTGGGATTTCTTTTGTGGAGAGGATGATGGGTAACGGTTTTCCAAATAATCCATTAAAAGTAAATCTAACTCTTTAGTGCCTCTCCTGCACTGCCATTTAAGTTTAGCAAGTTCTTGCATTAACCCAATTTTCTTTGTACTAAAAGCTTTTTGGTTTCTGCAATGGCTTTGGCTGGATTTAAACCTTTTGGACACGTATCCGTACAATTCATAATTGTATGACAACGATATAATTTAAACGGATCTTCCAATTCGTCAAGCCGCTCTCCGGTATTTTCATCACGACTATCCACTAACCATCGATACGCTTGTAATAAGACAGCAGGCCCTAAATAACGCTCGCCATTCCACCAATAACTAGGGCAACTGGTAGAGCAACACGCACATAAAACACATTCATATAAACCATCTAATACTTCTCGATCTTCTTTACTTTGTAAGCGTTCAGTATCTGACGGCGCTGGCGTTTGTGTTTCTATCCACGGTTTGATTGAGGCATATTGCGCATAAAAATGTGTCATATCCGGCACTAAGTCTTTTACAACGGCCATATGAGGTAAAGGGAATATTTTTATAGTGTCTGGATAAGCATCAATCGCTTTTGTACACACCAGAGTATTTTTACCATTAACATTCATCGCACAAGAACCACATACGCCTTCTCTGCATGAACGTCTAAACGTTAAGCTGGTATCAATATCATTTTTGATTTTGAGAATGGCATCCAACACCATAGGACCGCAGTCATCCATATCTAACTCATAGATATCAATACGAGGATTTTCTTGTGTCTCTGGGTCCCAGCGATACACTTCAAATCGACGTACATTCGTAGCCGCTTCTGAAGCCTTGTAGGTATTACCCTTAATTAAGGTTGAGTTTTTAGGTAAGGTGAACTCTGCCATTAG
This sequence comes from Methylococcaceae bacterium, assembly GCA_947454605.1. Classification (GTDB taxonomy): domain Bacteria; phylum Pseudomonadota; class Gammaproteobacteria; order Methylococcales; family Methylomonadaceae; genus Methylobacter_C. The sequence goes on from CANGLL010000028.1 coordinate 7,572, forward strand.
TAAACCCTCTCTTTAGGTGGAATAGCCGCTACTTCGTCTGTTAAGGTATATAAATGCACCGGTCGATAATCAATTTTGACCCCATCCCCGTCCATCCACGTTAAAGTGTGCTTTAACCACTGATCATCATCACGCAAGGGATAATCTTCTCTGGCATGGCCACCCCGACTTTCATGTCGATTACCGGCCGCATTAATAGTGACATTGGCTTGGCATAACAGATTATCTAACTCTAATGTTTCGACTAAATCTGTATTCCAAATGAGCGATTTATCTTTTATGCCCACTTCAGAAAATGATCTTTTAATGTCAGCCATGGCAGTAATACCCTCATCCAAGGTCGCTTTAGTTCTAAAGACAGCCGCTTTAGTCTGCATGGTTTTTTGCATACTCAATCGAATATCAGAGGTGCTTCTAGGGCCGTTAGCATTACGAATTTTATCAAAACGCGCTAAGGCTTTATCACACGCATCTTTCGCCAAAGGTTTTTGAGCTGTACCCGGTTTAATCAATTCAGCACATCGAATCGCCGCTGATCGACCAAATACAACTAAATCTAATAACGAGTTTGAACCTAAACGATTAGCACCATGCACAGATACACACGCCGCTTCCCCAATCGCCATTAAACCGGGTACGACTTTATCAGGATTACCCTCTTCTAAGGTCACTACTTCGGCTTTATAGTTAGTGGGAATACCTCCCATGTTGTAATGCACAGTCGGTAAAACGGGGATAGGTTCTTTAGTAACATCTACACCCGCAAATATTTTAGAGGTTTCTGCAATGCCGGGTAAGCGTTCGTTGATTAAGGCAGGGTCTAAATGTTCGATATGTAAATAAATATGATCTTTATCCTTACCTACGCCCCGCCCCTCTTGTATCTCAATGGTCATCGCACGACTGACCACATCGCGTGAGGCTAAGTCTTTTGCATGCGGGGCGTATCTTTCCATAAATCGCTCCCCTTCAGAGTTGGTTAAATAACCACCTTCACCTCTTACGCCTTCGGTAATCAAACAACCTGAGCCATAAATACCGGTGGGATGAAATTGGATAAATTCCATATCTTGTAAAGGTAGACCTGCACGTAAAACCATTGCGTTCCCATCACCGGTAACCGTATGTGCAGAGGTACAAGAAAAATAGCTTCGACCATAACCGCCTGTTGCCAACACAGTCACATGGGCTTTAAATAAATGCAGAGAACCATCGTCTAAACACCATGCTAACACCCCACGGCATTCGCCATTTTCCATGATTAAATCGAGTACGATATATTCAACAAAAAACTCAGCATTATGTTTTAAGGCTTGCTGATACAAAGTATGTAATATGGCATGCCCGGTTTTATCCGCTGCAGCACAGGTTCTTTGAGCTTGGCCTTTGCCATAATGGGTAGTCATGCCACCAAAGGCTCTTTGATAAATTTTTCCGTCTTCTGTTCTAGAGAATGGCACGCCGTAATGTTCAAGCTCTATAACCGCGGGAATAGCTTCACGACACATATATTCAATAGCATCTTGATCGCCTAGCCAGTCAGAGCCTTTGATGGTGTCGTACATATGAAAACGCCAGTCATCTTCACCCATATTACCTAAGGCGGCACTAATACCCCCTTGTGCCGCTACGGTATGACTACGGGTCGGAAATACTTTAGTTAAACAAGCCGTTTTTAAACCTTTCTCTGCCATTCCAAATGTTGCACGGAGACCGGCACCACCCGCCCCTACAACGACGACATCGTAAGAATGCTCAATAATTTTATAGTCTGCCGGCATGAATTATCCTATTGATATAATACGAAACACGGCAATTAATGCAGCCAGTGCTAAAAATATAAAAACTAAATTGACTGTCCAGACTGCAATGATTTTTATGCCTTCTGCTGCAACATAATCTTCAATAACGACTTGCAATCCCAAAGCTGAATGGTAGAAAACAGCAACCACCCAAGCCACTATCGCTATCGTATTTAAAGGCATTGCTAACCACGCGACAATCTCTTGAATTGGCGCTTTTAAACTTAAATCGAGGAAGATAATTAACCAAAATGAGAGTGGAATTAATACAAAAGCAGTGACGCGTTGCATCCACCAATGCGAGGTGCCTGTTTTAGCAGAACCTAAGCCTCGCACATTTGCCAAGGGTGATCTATAGTGCATAGGGTATCCGTTTAATTAAATAAAAAGAAAAACTGATAAGGTCAATAACGTGGAAACGGCCAATTCTATTAAGGCATAACGATTAAGCGTCTCACGATCAAACGTTTTACCGGCATCCCATATCAAATGACGAACCCCATGACAACAATGGAAAAACAGCGCGTATATAAAACCCCAATAGATAAGTTTTAACAGCCAATGCTGCATTAAGCTTTGCAATGTAATAAGGGATTCTGACCCAGAAATAATTGTATATAACAAAACTACAATAAAGACGAGTCCTGCGGATAACATGACACCCGTAATACGATGGGTGATTGAAATGATGCCAGTTAATGGCAATCGATAGACTTGTAGGTGCGGAGAAACAGGCCTACTGTTTTGTTTTAACATCTTAGTGTCCAGTTGTTGTTATGTAAAAAACTTATATCTATTACGCACGCAAATCAAACAACAACAAAAAAGGTATAAAGAATTATCTTTATACCTTGATACACCCCATTTTTAATTGTGTACTTTTTGAATGATATTGCCTTTGTAGTCAATAACCACACTCCAATCAACGCCATCCGCGTTAACAATCAAATCATAGTCTTCACCCACACCATTTGGGTTAGGCACTAGTAATGTTTTTTTGATTGAGTATGTATTAAAAACTGCTTTTAAATTATCAAGAGCAACGGCAGGCATTAAATTCGAAGTGGTTACATCATCTGCACTCACAAATATCTTACCGTTAGTTCTATATAACTCGATAAAAACTTCTTTATCTTTTTCTTCTTTAAAAGAAATCTGAATTAAGCCTTGTTTAAAATGCGTCTTTTTTTCTGCCGTCATGTCTAAAGCATTAGGGTGTCTTATATAAAATGAGTCTAAAACGGGTGCTGGGATTGCACTTTTTGATATTTCTTCAGCAAAAACTGCTGTAGAAGACATTGATAAAACCATCAAACCTAGACTTAAAAATTTGTTACGCATTAGTTTAATTACCTATTATTAGTTTGTTTTTATTATATGAGCATATACCTTAGAGTACATTACTTATGCCTTGTGTCGTTATAGCATTTTTTCAAAAAAATTCTATTATTTTTTTATTTAAAGCCAATAAAATAATTGTCACATTGTTAAGTGGTGTTATCCTAACCTTTTAACTTGTCTACAAATTCCAATGGAAATAAGACAAATATCAAGTATTTCGGACGTTGATGCCCAAGCTTGGAATAATCTCGCAGGTACAGACTACCCCTTTTTAAGACATGAATTTTTATTTGCACTTGAGCAAAGTGGTTCAGTGTCAACAAAGACAGGTTGGACGCCTGCGCATCTGATTACTTTAAAAGCCGAAGAACTGATTGGATTTATGCCCTTATACCTAAAGAATCATTCTTGGGGTGAATATGTTTTTGATCATCAATGGGCATCGGCTTATCATCAGAATGGCCTTGATTACTATCCTAAATACTTAAATGCTATTCCGTTTACACCCTGCCAAGGTCCTCGCTTAGTAATTAAACCTACTTATAATTCAATCCACATGTATCAGATTTTTCTGAGAGCGATTGAACAATTATCTATATCACAAGACATCTCCAGTTGGCATTGTTTATTTCCTGCTGATGAAGAAGTAGAAATATTAAAATCTCAACATATCAATATTCGTGAGGGTGTGCAGTTTCAGTGGTTTAACAGAGAATACCAAAACTTTGATGATTTTTTATCCGGTTTAACAGCCAGTAAACGCAAGATGATAAAGCGTGAACGAAAAAGGATTGCTGAACAAGGCGTAAATTTAGTTCAGTTAAACGGAGCAGAAGTCACAACAACTCAATGGGAAACCTTCTTTAATTTTTATACGATGACCTATTTAAAAAAAGGTTCAGAGCCCTATTTAACATTGGAATTCTTTTTAGATATAGCCCAAACTATGGGTGAGCAATTATTATTAATATTTGCATTGAATGATGATAGACCCGTAGCAGTTGCCTTAAGTTTTATTGGCTCAGATACTTTATATGGTCGTTACTGGGGATGTTACGAGGAATATCACAGTCTACATTTTGAAACTTGCTACTATCAAGGTATAGATTATTGTATTAAGAACCAGCTAAAGCGATTTGATTCTGGCGCACAAGGTGAACATAAAATTGCTAGAGGTTTTGAACCAGTGACAACCTATTCAGCTCACTGGTTCAAAGATACTGGCTTTGCTGATGCAATCTCACGATTTTTAGCTAGAGAAAAAGTCGCTATTCAGCAATATAAAGTAAACGCGGCGACTTATTTACCTTTTAAATAAAACTAACCTTATCGCTCAAATAAATGATATCCGACCTCACCCGCTACTTTACTCTTAAGTTGCGACCAATTTTCGGGCATTCGTTCTAGTTTTAACGTGCTTTCAACTTCGACATAAATTTTTGCGTGCGGACTGAGCCAGCCTTTATCCTCTAACCACTGGCAGGTTTGTACAGCCAAGCTTTGTTGAAAAGGCGGATCAATAAACACGATATCAAACAACTCTGCATCACCGGCTAGATAACGAAAAACATCTAACTGCACAATTTTTATCTGCTTCGCATTCAACGACACGGCATTTTCTTTTAATAACCTGCACGCTAATGAATTGTTCTCAACTTGCACGACATTCATAGCACCTCTGGAGGCTGCTTCAAAACTTAAAGCGCCGCTACCCGCATATAAATCCAAACAGCGACTACTCAAAATGTCATTACGTAACCAGTTAAAAAGCGTTTCTCTTACACGGGCCGGAGTAGGTCTTAGTCCCGGCGCATCATCAAAATGTATCGATCGACTGCGCCAGTCTCCTCCAATAATCTTCAGTTTATTTGACACTTTTGTCTGTAACCTTTCCTACTGTAATCGTTTGCAGTAATTGTAAATTAACACGACGTTTAAAAGCATCCTTAATTGAAGCCACCGTCACATTTTCAACCTGTTGCTGAAAAGTATCTAAATAATCTAAGGGCATATCATAAAACCCAATCATGCCCACGTAATTAGCCAACTTTTTATTAGTATCAGAGCGTAAAGCAAAACCACCGGTGATGTTCTTCTTAGCAGCAATCAATTCGGCTTCAGTAGGGCCTTTTGTAATATAGTCTGCCAAGGTTTGATTAACGACGTCTAAAGCTTTTTCAGTTTGATCATTACGCGTTTGCAAACTGATCAAGAAAGGACCAGGTTTCGCTAACGGTATAAAGTTACTGGATGCACTGTAAGCAAGCCCACGTTTTTCACGTACTTCATCAAACAACTTAGACACTAAGCCACTGCCACCCAAAATGTGGTTACCCACATAAAGACTAAAATAATCAGGGTCTTTACGATAACTACCAGGCAAACCGACTAAGACATGAGTTTGAGTGGAAGGGAAATCTATTTGTTGTTTTGTTAATTGTGTTGGCATCGATACATCAGCTAACGGCTCTGGCTTTCTACCTATAGGCAAACCTGTTAACACTTGTTCAGCAGTTTGTTCCGCTTGCGCTTTAGTTAAATCACCCACGATCACTACTATCGCATTAGCGGCAACATAATATTTTTTATAGAAATCTCGTATATCCGATACTTTAAAACCAGACACGGTTTTAAGATCTCCCGAACCCGGATGACCATAAGGATGGTCACCATACAACGCTTTATAAAAAGCGATACTCGCCTGAGCACCCGGTGATTCTTCTTGTTGCTTTAAAGCAGCCAAAGTACGACTTTTTTCTCTCTTAAAATCAGTCTCTTTAAACAAAGGGTTGGTTAAAATAACTTGGACGGTTTCTAATGCTTTAGCAAATAAAGCGGGCTCTGTTAATGTCCTTAACGATAACGTCGCCATATCCATTGAACTAGACACCCCAAATTGAGCACCTACACTTTCAAATCGTTGAGCAATCTCATCAGCATTCCATTTTCCTGCGCCCGTATCTAACATACCCGCTGTTAACTCAGCTAGGCCAAATTGATGACCATCATTTGCACTACCGGCATTTAACACCACTTGTATATCCGCCATAGGCAAGCCCTCCGTGCGCACAAAATACACACGAGACCCTTGAGATGTTTGCCAGTGCTCAATTTTACTTGTCACATGCACTGCATTAGACTTAACCTCTGGCGCTACAGCAACTGATGACGTTGATGCGGTCTCTGACTTTATTTCTTGAGCGGTATTACACGCAGTGAGTAAAACACTGCTAGCTAATAAACAACTGGTCGCGATAGTTTTTCCATTATTTAACAGTCTGATACGCATTAGTGAGCTCCCTTTTTTTGTGTGCTAGACTTAATCGCTTGTGGCTCCAAATAAGCAATATTTAAATGATCTTCCACTAAATACTTTTGCGCTACAGCTCTCACTTGCTCTGGTGTCACTTGATTGATTTTAGAAACATACTCTCCGGCTTTCTGCCAACCTAAGCCTGCTGTTTCAAAGGTACCTAATTCCATCGCTTGATAAAAAGCAGAGTCTTTTTGATAAATATCCGTCGCTAGTACTTGAGCTTTAATGCGTTGCAACTCATCCGCCGTAATTAAATCTTTTTGCAAATTATGGACTTCTGCTTTTAAGGCAAGCTCTAAATCATTGACTGATTTATGTTCTGCGGGTGTCGCTTCTAATTCAAATAGTGCAGACAATCTGGCGTTTAGGTTATAGCCTGCGCTGGTGGATACCGCTATTTGTTTACCTCGAATTAAAGTAGACGATAAACGTGCACTATTACCACCGTCTAAAACCCCTGCTAACACTTCTAGGGCATAGGCTTCAGTTTCATCAGTTGCGTTCTTAAGTGACGGTACTTTATATCCCAACACCACAGAAGGTAATTTAGCAGGCACCTTTACGGTTAATTTACGAACACCTAATTGCTCAATTTCAGTTTGGGGTTTTAACGGTTTAATCTCACTGGTTTTTAAATCACCAAAATACTTCTCTGCCAAATCAAAAACCGCAGTCGGCTGCACATCACCCACCACGACTAACGTGGCGTTATTGGGCGCATACCAGCGCTGATACCAGGCTTGTAAATCTTCTACCGTGTAATTGGCAATATCAGATGGCCAGCCAATCACAGGATGCTTATAAGGACTATTGGAATACACCATCGCCATAAAATGTTCATTCATCTTGGCTTGCGGATTATCATCTGTCCGCATGCGCCGTTCTTCTGTAACCACTTGAAGCTCTTTGGTTAGCTCTTCGGGTAACAAATGCAAACCCCGCATTCTATCGGCTTCTAATTCAAAACTTACCGGTAAACGAGAGGCTTCCATCGTTTGAAAATAAGCCGTGTAATCTTGCCCCGTAAAGGCGTTCTCTTCTCCGCCATTCTCAGCAATAATACGAGAGAATTCACCCGCGGCATGTTTATCAGTCCCTTTAAACATCATGTGCTCCAACATATGAGACACACCTGTAATACCACCTGGCTCGTAACTTGAACCGACTTTATACCAGACTTGAGATACCGCAATCGGTGAGCGGTGATCTTCTTTAACTAGCACTTTTAAACCATTCTTTAACGTTTTCTCAAATACTTTAGTTTCTGCCTGTAAATTCAATGCAGGCAAACACAGTAAGACTGTGCACAGTAAACGGTTATTCATAACTCCCTCTTTAAATGCTGGTAAGCGCGTATGACTATTTCATTAATCAAAAGTTCACGGTATTCTATACAATATTGTAAAAGTTGGAATCTAATTAAAAAATGCCTAGCCCATCCGCCACTTCTTGGAAAAACTACCTCACTCTCTGCAAACCCAACGTAGTTGCCGAAATGATGTTTACTGCAGTGGTAGGTATGCTCTTAGCAGTTCCCGGAATGCCCCCCTTAGAACCTTTTATCTATGGCTCTATCGGCATCGCTTTAGCCGCTTCATCGGCCGCAGCCATCAATCACTTTATTGATCGCAAAGCCGATGCACTTATGTCCCGCACCGAAAACCGCCCTTTACCCACGGGCAACCTGAGCACTGTTAATGTATTAAGCTTTGCAGCAGTATTAGGCATTAGCGCTATGCTCATCCTAGTATTATTAGTTAACAGTTTAACGGCGATATTGACATTCCTATCGTTATTTGGCTATGCAATCATATATACGTTATATCTCAAAAGAGCCACTCCGCAAAATATTGTGATCGGTGGACTATTTGGCGCCACCCCCCCTCTACTCGGTTGGTGTGCAATGACCGGGGAAGTTCATCCCCATGCTTTACTGTTAGCCTTAATCATTTATGTGTGGACGCCCCCCCATTTTTGGGCCTTAGCCATTGCAAGACGTGAGGAGTACGCAAAGGTCAACATCCCAATGTTGCCTGTAACACATGGCCCCGCTTTTACCCGCCTACAAATATTGTTGTATACGATTTTATTATTGATCGTTACTTTACTGCCCTATTTAACTCAAATGAGTGGCTTATTGTATTTAGGTTCAGCCGTGATATTAGATACAATTTTTATCTATTACGCCGTGCAAATGATGCGTAAAAAAGATAATAAAACAGCGATGAAGACCTTCGTCTATTCCATTGTGTATATCACCCTCCTCTTTGCAGCACTCTTGATTGATCACTATTTGCGATATTCGGCATGAAATTAACCCATCACGAGCAAACGCCAATCCCTGAACATGTGTTTGCGCAATACATTCGTATTATTGGTAAAGGAAAAAAAGGCTCGCGCCCACTGACGCAAGCAGAAGCCTATGAAGCCATGCGCTTGATATTAGCCGATGAAGTTCAACCTGTTCAGTTAGGCGCATTTTTGATGTTAATGCGTGTTAAAGAAGAATCCCCGGAAGAATTAGCCGGCTTTGTCTTAGCGGCAAGAGAATCAGCCAAGCTGAGTGCAGATCATACCTTAGTAGATTTAGATTGGTCGTCTTATGCGGGTAAACGTCGACATTTACCGTGGTTTTTATTGTCGGCTTTATTATTAGCCGATAAAGGTATTAATGTTTTTATGCACGGTACGGGTGGCCATACAGCCGGCCGACTTTACACGCAAGATATGCTTAAATATCTGGGCATTAGCGCGGCTCATTCTGTCACAGAAGCCAAACAACAACTTAAAGACCATCATTTTAGTTATTTATCATTGGAACACTTTTGTCCCAAATTACACGAGATTATCGAACTTAGACCCTTATTAGGTTTACGTTCACCCGTGCACACACTCGTCCGCTTAATAAATCCTTTTAATGCAGCACACAGTATTCAAGGCATTTTTCACCCGGGCTATCGACCTGTACACCAAGAAGCGGCTGCTCTATTACAGCAACCTCACGCGGCTGTTTTAAAAGGTGAAGGTGGCGAAACTGAACGCAACCCAGACATTGATTGCTTAGTACAAAGTGTCCATAACGGTGAATTATCCGATGAAAACTGGCCAGCCATTTTTAAACGCCGCCATGTTAAAGATGAAGAAATGGATCCAAAACAATTGGGCTTAATTTGGCAAGGCCAGCATCAGGATGAATATGCTGAACAATCTATCTTGGGTACGGTCGCTATTGCCCTTAAATTACTAGGCAAAGCCCATACCCAAGAAGAAGCCTATCAACTGGCTACAACCTATTGGTTAAGCCGAGATAAACAAAAGTTCGGTTAAGGTGTAAATTGAACATCCGCTAAAATAGGTAAATGATCTGACATACGTTCACCCTTTTTAAGCGGCTGAGGATCAATAATCCAATGATCTGCTTTAGCGTGACAAGGACCACCGGCAAAAATATGATCAATACGTTTATCAGGATTTAACTCTGGGGCGACTTTAGGTTGGCCAGCCAATACATACGTATTTTGCAATAATTGCACTGGCTTATCTGCTCCAATAATGCGTCGATACCGCTCGCTATCACCCGTCGTATTGAAATCCCCCGTAACTATCATCGGCAAACCTTTAGCTAATTGGGTAATACGTTCATAAAACAAAATGGCACTGGGGTCTTTATTACCACTCGCATTATCAAAATGCGTATTAATAAACATAAACGTAAAGCCTGACGATTTTTCTTTTAAGACGGCCCAATTAACATAACGAATCATTGCTAAAGGTTTAAATCCGTAACTCATCGGTAAATCGGGGTTAGGGCCTAACCATAACTGACCTTTGTCTAATACTTCAAATCGTGCCGCTTTATAAGCCAGAGCCGCATCACCATACTCAAAACCACCCATGTGATAACTGAGAATGCTATAGTCGACCACTGACAAAATAGTCGCAATATCTTTATCGGTATGCGTTTCCTGAAAACCAATTAAATCCGGCGCGTAGCCATTAATACGCTCACGTATTTCTGGCGCTCGCACTGACCACGGTAACGCACTACCTGTACTCGCATTATTGAAGTAAACAGCCATGTTTTCAATAAGTTTAGAACCGTATTCAACATTAAATGTAAGTACTTTAAAATCACCACTTACACATAGCTGTTTACGATTATTATCCGTTATAGAATTAGATGTTTTTAAGGATAACTCATGAGCAAAACCATCTCCTGTATACACTACCCAATATTGAATAACTTGATAACGAATAAATAGCATTATCAATACCAA
>CANGLL010000029.1 GCA_947454605.1 Methylococcaceae bacterium
TAAATCGTTTGGAGCATTAAAGACTATCTTTAAGATATGAAATTTAGAGTTCCAGATCGTCAGTACCCCATTTATCGCTTTAAATAGAACGCTTTAGATATCAAAAAGACCATTTCTAAAACTTAAGCTACTGTTTTTAAAAATTTAAACACATTATTTAATATTACAAGTGGGCGATCAGATATCTCAAAAATCTTTTTGAGTATCTCAACTGACTTTTTGGATATTACAAAGCCTTTTTTTAAAGTTACAAACGGATTTATTAGTATCAAAGTCGTTGACTTTAATATCTCATCGGGTGGATCAGATACCTAAAAAGGTGTTTTTGATATTAAAGAAGTCTTATGAGATATTTCAACTCTGTTTATTGATGCTATAAACGGTAAATTGGACATGTTAAGTTTTGTTACGACTACTTGAGCAGGACATTGAGTAAATTAAGTTTGTTATTTAAATTTAATCGTAGATTAATAATGCATCTAAACTTTACTGATGATCAGCAAAGTTAATCGGTGGAAGTTTAAGTCACACTTTTTAGACATAAAAAAACGGGAGCCTAAGCTCCCGTTTTTATTTACAGCGAGAAACTCAGTTTAAGAATGATAAGCTGACTCACCATGCTCAGCAATATCAAGACCTTCACGTTCTGCTTCTTCACTCACTCTTAAACCAAAGACTAAATCAATTAACTTAAAGGCTACAAAAGAAACGACAGCAGACCAAACGATACAAGTACCTACACCCCAAGCTTGGCTAATCAATTGAGTAGACATGCTGTATTCAGCAACCGCATTAGCTACATAATCATATACACCCGTTCCACCTAGCGCAGGATCAGCAACAACAGCAGTACCTAAAGCACCAATAATACCGCCAATACCGTGTACACCAAAAGAATCTAAAGAGTCGTCATATCCTAAGATATTTTTTAGGCTAGTTACCGCGATAAAGCAGACAACACCAGCGACCAAGCCTAGTACGATTGAACCCATTGGGCCGGCCCAACCACAAGCAGGCGTAATCGCAACTAAGCCAGCAATAGCGCCAGAAGCACCACCTAACATACTCGGCTTACCACGAATGATCCACTCAGCACCACTCCAAGCTAACGTTGCTGCCGCACTGGCCAACAATGTATTAACGAATACTAATGCTGCTAAACCGTTCGCTTCTAAATTAGAACCTACATTAAAGCCGAACCAACCTACCCATAATAATGATGCACCGATCATTGTCATAGTCACGCTGTGTGGCGCTAAAGATTCTTTTTTGTAACCGATACGCTTTCCAACAATTAAACAGCCGATTAAACCCGCGATACCTGCGTTGATATGTACAACCGTACCACCCGCAAAGTCTAATGCACCTTTTTGGAACAAGAAGCCTGCAGTAGCACCCGCTGCTGCGCCTGCATCTGCATTAGTGTATGCATCTGGACCTGCCCAGTACCACACCATATGTGCCATTGGTAAATAAGCGAATGTAAACCAAAGCAACATGAATAGTAAGATGGCAGAAAATTTAACACGCTCTGCGAATGCACCAATAATCAATGCCGGAGTGATACCCGCAAAAGTTAATTGGAATGCCACGTAGATATATTCTGGAACATAAACGCCTTTAGAGAAAGTAGCCGCCATTGAGTCCGGAGTAATACCCACTAAGAATAATTTACTAAAGCCACCAATAAATGGACTGCCTTCAGTAAAAGCTACACTATAGCCATATAAGGCCCATAGCACTGCCATCAAAGAGAAGATGATAAATACTTGCATCAAAATTGATAGCATATTTTTAGCGCGAACCATACCGCCGTAGAACAATGCTAAACCAGGAATAACCATCAAAATAACTAAGACTGTTGCTACGATCATCCAGGCTGTATCACCTTTATTAACAGTAGGGGTGACTGCATCCGCTAGCGCAAAACCTGCAAAACCTAACAAAGTAACAAAAAGAAAACTTTTAAATAAATATTTCATATATCACCTGTATCAATACTAAAGCGCTTCATCGCCGGTTTCACCGGTCCGAATGCGAACAACTTGTTCTAAATCAGTTACAAAAATCTTTCCGTCACCAATCTTTCCAGTGTTAGCCGCTTTTGTAATTGCCTCAACAGCCTGACTTAAAAGTTGATCAGCAACAGCTACTTCAACTTTGGCTTTAGGTAAAAAATCGACCACATACTCTGCGCCTCTATAAAGCTCAGTATGACCTTTTTGGCGACCAAAACCTTTTACTTCGGTAACAGTTACACCAGAAACCCCTATTTCTGAAAGTGCCTCGCGGACATCATCCAGTTTAAAGGGTTTAACAATTGCAGTTATCAGCTTCATTTGATCCTCTCATAATTAAAGTAACAGTTCGGAGATAGTTAAAGCAGGGACTGTGCCAAGTGCTCTATTTTTCGTACATGTCATACAAAAGCCTTATCAATCGCATTGTAAATAACCCTAATATCACTAATTGAAATGAGGCTTTCAGAAATCATCTGGATAAATACAATCACACGCACCATTCTGGAGCAAGTCATTCAACCAGAAAGCGATTGCTCCGCACCAAATATGAACACGTATTAATTAATAGTCGTTTTAACGCGCTATAAACAACAAAGCCGTCATATAGACAGCTTTATTGTGAGACAAAAAAACAGAGTTAAAAAAATAATCGGATGCGCTTAAATCTATTCGCCTTCTATATCCAACTCTTTTATTTTTCGAGTTAAGGTGTTTCGACCGTAGCCCAACAAGAGAGCCGCTTCATGACGACGACCATTGGTATAATCCAGCGCTGCTTTTATCAAAATCCCCTCAACCGTAGGGATAATTTGCTTAGCTATCTCAGGCTCTTTAGTGAGCAATTGTTTATCTATCCAGGCTCTTAAGCCAGACTCCCAATCCCCCAATAAAGCCTCTTTTTCTACCGGCGTATTTAATAATTCAGTAGGCAAGTCATGTAAATGGATCTCCCTACTAGAAGCCATTACCGTCAACCATCGACAACTATTTTCCAACTGTCTTACGTTACCCGGCCATTCTAAAGTACTTAAGTAGGCCTCTGTTTCAGGCTTTAATATTTTATTTTCCACACCCAATTCAGTGGCTGCTTGTTGCAAGAAATGCTTCAACAACAGCGGAATATCTTGCTTTCTTTCTTTTAATGCCGGAATCTGAATGCGGATCACATTGAGTCGATGAAACAAATCTTCCCTAAAGCGGCCTTGCTCAACCAATTTTTCAAGATTTTGATGCGTCGCTGCAATAATACGAACATCCACTTTGATAGGTAAATGCGCACCAACAGGGTAAAACTCACCATCCGCCAACACTCTTAACAACCGCGTTTGCAATTCAGCGGGCATATCGCCAATTTCATCTAGAAATAAAGTACCGCCATTCGCCTGCTCAAACCGACCTGATCTACGCGCCTGAGCACCGGTAAACGCCCCTTTTTCATGACCAAATAACTCTGACTCCATTAGATCTTTAGGAATAGCGGCCATATTTAAAGCAATAAAAGGCTTTTTTTCACGTGGGCTATGTCGATGCAATGCTTTGGCTACCAACTCCTTACCCGTACCCGATTCACCGTTAATCAACACGGTAATATGAGAACGCGCTAATCGACCAATAGCACGAAATACCTCCTGCATTGAAGGAGCTTCACCTATAATTTCAGGGGTCGGTTTTTCAGCCGAAGCCGCTTCTTCAGAAGCATCTGCTTGTACCTGTCTACCATGTAAACAAGCACGTTGCGCAAGATTAACAACCTCTTTTATATCAAACGGCTTAGGGAGATACTCAAATGCTCCACCATGAAAGGCAGAAACCGCACTTTCTAAATCAGAGTGCGCCGTCATTACAATGACAGGCAGATGTGCATGAGAGATCTGAAGTTTATCTAATAACTCCAAACCATCCATACCTGGCATACGAATATCGGTAATTAAGGCATCTGGCATTTCAACGTCTAATGCAATTAATAAATCATGACCCGAAGAAAAACTCCTCGTAATAATGCCCGCTTTTTGGAGTGCTTTTTCAACCACCCAGCGTATTGATTTGTCATCATCAATAATCCACACCACATCAGGCTTAGTCATGAACAGTCTCCATAGGTAGAAAAACTGAAAAAACCGTTTTTCCGGGTTGGCTATTACATTCAATTAAACCGTTATGTTGCGTAATTAAGGCTTGTGCAATTGACAAACCTAAACCTGTACCTTCCGCTCTACCTGTAATCATAGGATAAAATATTTGAGTCATCATATTGGCATCTATACCTGGCCCACTGTCTATAATGTCGCATTTAACCGCCAATTTATAGCGTTTGCGACCTATATTCAGGTGCCGATAGATACGTGTTTTAAACATAATATTGCCCTTACCTTCCATCGCTTGCACAGCATTTCTAGCAATATTTAGAATAGCTTGGATTAATTGATCTTTATCCGCATAAATATCCGGAATACTAGGGTCATAATCCGATTTAAAATGGAGCCCCTTACTTGATTCGACTTGCACTAACTGCCTAACCCGCTCCAAAACCTCATGTATATTGATATTACTTTTATTAGGTAGTTTATTAGGTCCCAACATCTTATCGAGCAACGCTTGTAATCGATCCGATTCATTAATAATAATTTGGGTATATTCTTTAAGCTCAGGATCATGCAGCTCTAGGTCTAACAACTGAGCCGCCCCTCTTAATCCCCCTAAAGGATTCTTGATTTCATGCGCCAAGCCTCTTACCAACAAACGCGCCGTATTCTGTTGCGTTAATAACTGCTCTTCTTTTGAAATACGTATATGCGTATCCACTTGCTGAAACTCAACTAAAATTTCTTTCACCTTTTCATCAACCAACAAAGGGGTAGCACTAAAGTTAGTCGTCACGTTATGCGGCAACCTCGCTAAAGTGAGCGCTCTATCCACCAAGGGCTCTACCATGGCTAAAGATTGCTTTAAATTATTCAGCAACGCCGGATCTGACGTTCTAAACAACTCATCGGCACTTTGTCCCACTAAATGATGCGCACTGTCTGCAAATAAAATCTCACCACTGGTATTAATGTAAGTGAGCACTAGTTGCCGATTAAACAGCAAAATAGCGGTGTTAAGATGATCCAACATTCTTTTGTACATAGCCTTTCTAATCAGTTCCTTTTAGGCAATAAGATTTACGATTCTTTAAAGCAATTTATAGACCAAGCCCTAAAGAATTAAGGTTTAATAAGATGATAGGGAATTATACGGGAACTAACGCACCAAAATGGATCGGTAGCCATAAAAAAACCCCGACAAGTCAAACTTGCGGGGTTTTTATGTATCACTCTAAGCCTGCATTACACAGGCTTAAGCCTTACAAGCTGTAGTACATATCGTATTCAGCTGGATGAGTACTCATACGTAAACGTGTCACTTCTTCCATCTTCAATGCAATATAACCATCGATAACGTCATCAGTAAATACGCCGCCTTTTAACAAGAACTCACGATCAGCATCTAACGCGTCTAAGGCTTGGTCAAATGAATGACACACTTGTGGGATTAAGTTTGCTTCTTCTGCGGGTAAGTCATACAAATCTTTATCCATAGCATCGCCAGGATGAATTTTGTTTTGAATACCATCTAAGCCCGCCATCAACATAGCAGAGAACGCCAAGTAAGGGTTAGCTGTTGAATCAGGGAAACGTACTTCGATACGACGGCCTTTTGGATTGTTTACGAAAGGAATACGGATAGACGCAGAACGGTTACGCGCTGAGTAAGCCAACATAACAGGCGCTTCGAAACCAGGTACTAAACGTTTGTAACTGTTAGTTGACGCATTAGTAAATGCATTCAAGGCTCTTGCGTGTTTAATGATACCGCCGATGTAATACAACGCCGTTTCTGATAAACCACCGTATAAATCACCTGTAAACAAGTTTTTACCGTCTTTCGCTAACGATTGGTGCACGTGCATACCGCTACCGTTATCACCCACTAATGGTTTAGGCATAAACGTTGCTGTTTTGCCATAAGCGTGAGCGATGTTTGCTACCACATATTTTAATTCTAAAACTTCGTCCGCTTTTTTAACAAGCGTATTGAATTTAACACCAATTTCACATTGACCTGCAGTCGCTACTTCATGGTGGTGAACTTCAGTCACCATACCCATTTCTTCTAGAGTAGTACACATTGCAGAACGCATGTCTTGGAATGAATCTACTGGTGGTACTGGAAAGTAACCGCCTTTAACACCAGGACGGTGACCGGTGTTTCCGTCAGCATACACTTTTTCTGAGTTCCAACCCGCTTCTTCAGAATCAATTTTATAAAATGAACCACTCATATCAGTGCCCCAACGGACATCATCAAAGATAAAGAATTCATTTTCTGGGCCAAAGAACGCAGTATCAGCAATACCGGTCGATTTTAAATAGTTTTCTGCACGTTTAGCTAATGAACGCGGATCACGCTCATAACCTTGCATATCTTTTGGCTCAATGATGTCACAACGAATCACTAATGTGTTGTCATCAAAAAAGGGATCCATCACCGCTGTTGTTGGATCAGGCATTAAAATCATATCTGATTCATTGATGTGTTTCCAACCGGCTACGGAAGATCCATCGAACATGTTACCTTCTTCAAAGGTATCTTCATCGATTGAATGCGCAGGGAATGTTACATGCTGCTCTTTACCACGGGTATCAACGAAACGAAAATCAACGAATTTAACATCGTTTTCTTCAATCATTTTTAATACTTTTTTTACAGACATCAGAGAAGTCTCCTTAGTGTAGTTTATTATTATTGAGTTTGTGTTTTTGCCAAACGCGCTAAAGATACCATTTTTTTACCCAATTACCCACAAAAAATACACCGCGCCTAATATTCTGTTTTCCGTTAACTTCTTGAGCTAAAAAGCACCTGATCTAGACAGAGAGTCCACAATAGCCTTTTCTAAACCTTAATAATAAGCGCACAAAAAACCTAACAAATCGTTTTATACGCATTTGCACAGATACAACATGTTGCTATTTTTGCACAATAATGAGCCATTCTGTGACGGTCATGCACCATAAAAGCACAAATAAAAATAATTGAGATTAAATATATAAAACAAGTCATTGTTTTTATTAAAATAAAAAAATGGCATAGATTCTGCATGTAATGTTTCAGCAAGAATCTTATAACACTAAAACCGTTGTTAATTAACAACAAAATAGTTTTTTATTAAGCAAGAAAGAGGAAACACTATGAAACAACCGTCAAAACGCACTGGTCAATTACTTACCGTAGCCGCGGGAAGTTTATTAACCTTTACCTTAGGTTCAACCACCATATACGCGGACACACCGAGCACGAATCAAGTTAAACCAACCGGAGAAGTGAGCGACGCAGAAAAAATAAAAGACTCTTCAGAAATAACAGAGGAAGATATTAACGCTAAAACCGAGCAGTATGATGTTGTTACCTCAAAAGGCGCCATACAAGCTTTGACTGGGTACGATGTCAACGAAACCAGCTTCTTAAAGAAAAATGGCATCGTTATCAGCGGCGTGGCAAATGCCGGCATCACTTATAATGGTAACGAACCAACAAACGGATTCAACGGTCCTGTTACTTTTGGAGATCGCGCGAGCGAATTTCAACTCAACCAATTAAACCTAAACATTCAAAAGGCCGTAGCAACAGAAGGTAATGAATGGTCATTTGGCGGTCGTTTAGACACCATGTTTGGAACCGACTCTATCTTTACACAAGCCTACGGTGTTCCAGCTTATAACGTAAATACTGGCGCACCAATGACTAGAAGCAATTGGGATCTCAACATCCTAAGCACAGATGGCAACAGATTCTACGGAATAGCTTTACCTCAAGCTTACGCTGAAGCTTATGTGCCAATTGGTAATGGCTTAGATGTTAAAGTAGGTCACTTTTATACACCAATTGGCTATGAAACAGTCCCCGCGAATGAAAACTTCTTTTATTCACATGCCTATACCATGCAATACGGCGAACCATTTACACATACAGGTGCTTTAAGTAACTACAATTTAACTTCTAATTGGTCCTTAATGGGCGGCATCACCACTGGCAGTGCAACTGGTGGCTGGGATGGTGGATTTGATAAACAACTAGGAACTTATAACGGTATTGCAGGCGCCACATGGACCAGTAATGACAAAGGAACCTCTGCCAATGTGAGCGGCACTTATGGCAACGCATCAGACACCAGTAACAAAACATGGGCTTTATACAGCATCGTTTTAAAACACAACATCACAGAAAAAACTCATTTTGTGTTGCAACATGACCATGGCTTTGCAGACGGCGTTACCACATATGCCAACAATACAGACCCTTCTTTTAGTAGCAACCCCGTTAACGCTGAGTGGTATGGAATTAACTCTCATTTGTACTATGACATTAAGGATAACCTATCAGTGGGTATGCGCGCAGAATGGTTCCGCGACCAAAATGGCTTTAGAGTCTGGGGGCCGGGTCGTGTCGCAGCTGCAACAAATAATTCAAACAATAGCTACGCTGTTCCTGGTGTAAATAATTCTTCAGCTGTAGGTGCTAGCTACTATGAATTAACTTGGGGCCTAAATTGGAAACCAACAAAATGGTTAAATTTAAGACCAAACGTTCGTTATGATTGGATTGACACAACATCACAAAATGTAACTGCAGCCTCGCCATTCGGAGGCCAACAAGACCAAGTATTATTCTCAAACGACTTTACTGTAACTTTCTAAGCCTACCGAGATTAACTCTTTTTAATAAAAATGCGCCTTCGGGCGCATTTTTTTGCCGGCAAAAAATCAATATAAAAACTAACCCATCACCAAAACTCAGCCTAACAGTATTTTCGCACCAACTTGGCGCACAAAAACCAGCGCGCACTAAAAAACCCCAGCTTCCAGCCTTAACTCTGGTTGATATATCCCCCGTTATCTGAGCAATCTTTAGAATTATCACACCACTCTTTCATCTCATTTATTTTGGTTCGATTCTTGCATAAATCTACTACATAACACTCAATAAACTAACCGTACAGGGGAAAACTATGACTGGAAATGCTGCACGCATTCAAGCTGTTCAAAACATTACTAATCGTCAACCTACAGCAACAACCTTCCCAGAGCCTTTATCAACGCTTTGGGCGAGCGACGTGTTTACACTTGCTAAAATGAAAGAGAGTTTGCCGAAAGAAATTTTCAAATCAGTTAAAAAGACGGTTGAAACAGGCGCGGAGCTTGATATTTCTATTGCGGACGTTGTGGCTGCGGCCATGAAAGACTGGGCATTATCTAAGGGTGCGCTTTATTACGCCCACGTTTTCTATCCTTTAACGAATGCAACAGCAGAAAAACATGATGGTTTTATCTCTGTACAAAGTGACGGCAGCGTTATCTCAGAATTTAGCGGCAAATTATTAGTCCAAGGCGAACCAGACGGTTCATCATTCCCTAACGGTGGTATTCGCTCTACATTTGAAGCGCGTGGCTATACCGCATGGGATGTGACCAGCCCTGCTTACATCGTAAACACAGACAATGGCGCCACTTTATGTATTCCTACCGTGTTTGTATCATGGACAGGTGAAGCCTTAGATAAGAAAACACCTTTATTACGCTCAAATGCGGCAATGAACAAAGCCGCCACACGCGTATTATCGTTATTAGGCAATAAAGACATCGCACCAGTTAACTCTAGCTGTGGTGCGGAGCAAGAATACTTTTTAGTGGATGCTAACTTTGTTAACAGCCGCCCAGACTTATTATTATCGGGTCGTACTTTATTAGGAGCTTCACCGGCTAAAGGCCAACAATTTGATGACCATTACTTTGGCGCGATTCCAGAACGCATCCAAGTATTTATGCAAGATGTTGAAGAGCAACTTTATCGTTTAGGCATTCCTGCTAAAACGCGTCATAACGAAGTAGCGCCCGGTCAATTCGAAATTGCGCCCTTCCATGAAGCAGCCAACGTAGCGACTGATCACCAACAAATGATCATGACTGTGTTAAAAAACACCGCTAAAAAACATGGTCTGGTGTGCTTATTACATGAAAAACCTTTTAAAGGCATTAATGGTTCAGGCAAGCACGTTAACTGGTCTGTAGGTAACTCAACACAAGGTAACTTATTAGATCCAGGCAACACGCCACACTCGAACACACAATTTTTAATATTCTGTGCTGCGGTTATTCGTGGCGTGCATAAATACGGCCCTTTATTACGCGCGGTTATCGCATCAGCCAGTAACGATCATCGTTTAGGTGCTAACGAAGCGCCTCCAGCGATTATGTCTGTGTACCTAGGTAGCCAAATTGATAACGTATTTGAGCAAATCAGTATCGGTAAAATCACCGGCTCTTTAAATGCGGGCGTTATGGATTTAGGTATTTCTACGCTACCGATATTTAATAAAGATGCAGGCGACAGAAATCGTACGTCACCTTTTGCGTTTACCGGTAACCGTTTTGAATTTAGAGCGGTAGGTTCGGGTCAATCAGTTGCAGGTCCTTTAGTGTCTATGAACACGATGTTAGCGGACTCATTAAACTGGGTAGCAGATACCTTAGAAGCACATTTAGCGAAAGGCGTTGCTTTAGAGGCCGCTGTTCTAGCGACTTTAAAAGAAATTATTGATACGCACGGTGCTGTGGTATTCGGTGGCAATGGTTATTCAGCTGAATGGCACAAAATGGCGGTTGAAGAACGCGGCTTAGCTAACCTTAAAACAGCCGCAGACGCGTTACCTGTTTTAAAAGAAAAATATATCGAAGAGTTGTTTGATAAATTAGGCGTACTGTCTCCTGTAGAACTAGCCAGCCGTTTTGAAATCTATGCAGAACAATATATTTTAGCGATTGAAGTAGAAGCTAAATTGGTGGTTAGCATGGTAAAAACCGGTATTTATCCTGCGGCTGTTAAGTATTTAGCCGAATTGTCTTCTACTTTAAGCAGTTTAAAAGGCAACGGTATTACCTTAGACGCGGGTCGTTTAACAACCATCAGCGAAAATTTGAACAGCTTAACCGCTATCATTGAGAAACTCAGTGCAGCGATAGCGCAACATGACTTTGCTACAATTGAAGATCATCTACAATTCTGCGCTAAAACCATTCGCCCCTTAATGGACGAAGCGAGAGCGTATGCAGATAGTCTTGAAACTGAAATTTCTGATGAGTTGTGGCCTTTCCCAACCTATCAAGAAATGTTGTTTATTAAATAATTAGTTCTTGCTGACAGTAGGCTCTGCAACGCAGAGCCTACACTGTATATAGAATACTAAAAAAACTTAGTTATTCTCTTGTGTTAATCGTGTCATCTCGGCACGCTGTTTATCTAATACCAACCATTCGATTTCTTTATGTAAGAAATCATCTTTACTCTTCAGCGTTTCTGCTCGCAACTCTAAGGCTTTAACCTCGGCCTCTAAGTTCATTTTATTGATCTTAAAATCATGCTCTATCTTGAGCGCTGCTAATTTTTCAGCTAATTTCTGCCGCTTAATCTGCTCAGCTTCTTCTTCTTTAAGTTGTATCTCTAAATCTAAACGCTTTCTTTGTAAGGCTTTTTCTTGCTCCAATTGTTCTGCTTTTTGTTGCTGAGCAAGCGTAGCAGCTTCTTCGAAGCCTCGCTTACTTTTTAAAACCTGTTCATGCGCTAGTTGTTGATCGAGCTTTTGCAGTTCTAACTGCTGTTCAAGCACGAGCTTTTCTTTCTCAAACTCTAAGGCGCTTGCCAACTCGATGGCTTTTAATTCTTTCTCATAGCGGGCATTATCCCTTTCTAAGCGCACTTCTATTTCATGTTGCTGTTCCCTCTGCAACTCTAACTCCGCTAACTTTTTCTTTGCTAACTCCGCCTCCAATGCTCGTTTTTGGCGCTGTATTTCATCTTCTTGCTGAATAACTTCTAATTGTTTTTTAGCATGCTCTAAGCGTATCTGCTCTAATTGCTCAGCCTGTTTAAATTGATCAAGGGCTTGTTTCTCACGGAATTCAAAATCTTTTTGCATGACTTTGTGATAAACAGCATCCTGTGCAAAGCGGCCTTCCAAGGTGTTGGTCGCCGTTAACGCAAAATGAGGGGTTAACTCACATTGCGTGCGCGCTTGGACATGCCTTAATAGCAACGTTTCGTTAATACCGGATGCTATCTTTCTCTCAACTTCTGCTAGACCCTGTTGCACCCATTCCGCATCTTTAAGTTGGTTGAGCTCTGTTTTAACCAAATCATTAATAACACTCTCATAGGTTGTTTTTATATGTCTATTTAATTCTGCAATAACACCTCTATTACTTTGGGCATACACTAAGCTGGCCTGAAAATAGATTTGTAAATCGGCCGTTAACGCACAAAAACCACCATAAAGCCGGTGATCAATCGACAAAGACCACTGTGCTATGGGTAAAGCGACCACTTTTTGATAAAAACGGGGTTCAAAATTGACCGGCTTCTCAAAGACACGATTATGAAAACCTAATTTAGACACAACGACACAACGCTCCGCATCAAAACCAGGATCCCAAACAAACTGATCATTAGGGACCAACCCATGTTCGCCTCTTAACCAGGCTTGTATTAAGGCTTGATTATCACTCATCATCCACCTCTTTAACTGCCGCTTTAGCTAAATTCGCTTGATTTTTGAGCTCTTGAATTTGGGCACTCATTCTTTCAGACATCAAAGGATAAAGATTAGGTGCAAACTCTACGGAGCGTTTATCAATCTTTCTTAAAAAACCACGACTTAATAAAAAGCCTACCGCGAACATTCTGGACCAATCTGAATAATGTCGGGCTTTTTCAATGGCTGTTTTTTCTATGACTATTTCCAGCTCATCATTATTATTAATTCTAAATTCTGAGAACTCTCTCAAACATTGAAAAGCGAGCTCTTGCTCTTCTTCTGTCAAAGGCCCTGGCGCGGTAGTTTCTAAACGATAGGATAATAAGAAGGTAAAGAAATCTACCATCGCCGCGCAAGCAAAAGCAAATAAGGAGAAATCATTCCACATCGCAAACGACGGCGTAACGCCTTGCACAAATTGCGCATAAGTCATCAAGATAGGCGGTTCTGGGACGACATAACCGGCATTGGTCGCTAACTCATTAAACTTTAATTGCACTTCTTGTAACTCAGATGTCAGCAATTGAAAGTTTTTTTCGGTATCGACCGACAAGTGATTTAAGCTGGTCTGTAATGATCGGATATGTTCATCAATTTGATGAAAATCTTTATCGAGTTGTTCAAAGTCAGCCTTTTCGGCTTGATAACGCTGATTGTAATGTTTCCAGAATGGCCCTTCGCCCACGATATTTTTATAAGCATCTGGCACTTGTTCATGGGTACCAAAATAAGCTTGCGACACTTCTGCGGCGAGTTTATCTAAATCAGCATGTTTTTGTTTTAAGATCGCACTTTTAACGGTGACAATATTACTTAAATAACCATTAACGTCTTGGCGAAGCACATTGATACGATCAATACGTATCGTTTCTGCTTGTGACACCTCGTAAAACTTAAAATAAGAAAACGTAATTGACGCTGTTATGGCCACTAATAATGACAAAATCACACTTAAATAGCGCCCACGATTCGCTTGCCAATGAATACTGGCAATTTCTAATGAACAAATAACGATAATCGATTGAATCGCTATGGTAATAATTAAAGCAATCCAAGGTAAGATAAAATAAGACAGCCCATAATAAGTCGTAAAGCCGGATGAAATACTCAGCATTAAGACAATAGGAATAGACCAAACGCGCAACATCCCTACGAACAAGGTCTGAATACGATTCAGTAGACTGCCTAAACCACTAGGGCCAAATTTAGTATAACGGGCTTTTTCCATATCAATTTCTTAAACAGTGTTTCAATTAACTCCTGAGCAGTCTATTTGAATACCCAAAGAAATGCAATCATCAATAAGCTGTTCTATTTATTAAGTTTGTTGGATTGATTCTATAAAACTTAAGCTATGCTGGCCATCGACCATTAAATGCGAAGTGACGTATTTAAGAACTACATTTATGTTAAACTTTCATCCATACCCGCTTGGTCAAACACCGAATAGCTCATTATGGCTTTATCAAAAACGACCCGAGATTGTCTAACGAAACGTCTTAAAAAAATCCTGCCCAAAGAAGCACTATTACATAAAACAGAAACCATGCAGCCTTTTGAGTGTGACGCGCTTTCTGCTTATCGTTCCTTGCCTGCACTGGTATGTTTACCAGATACCATTGAGCAGGTTCAAGCGATTATGCGTATATGTTATGAGTTGCAAGTGCCAGTGGTTCCGCGTGGCGCTGGCACAGGGTTATCTGGTGGCGCTTTACCTGATAATGACGGTGTGCTATTAGTTTTAAGCAAACTGAACCATATCTTAGAAATTGATAACCAAAACTTCTGTGCCCGAATTGAACCTGGCGTGCGCAATCTTGCTTTATCTGATGCCACTCGCCCTTTTGGACTTTACTATGCGCCTGACCCCTCATCTCAATTTGCCTGCACCCTTGGGGGTAATGTCGCTGAAAACTCTGGCGGCGTACATTGTTTAAAATATGGACTGACCGTTCATAATGTCTTGGGTTTAAAGGTCGTAACAGTAGAAGGAAATTTGCTTACCCTTGGTGGAAAAACCTTAGACTCCCCTGGCTATGATTTATTAGCGTTATTATGTGGTTCAGAAGGTTTATTAGGTGTCGTAGTCGAAATTACGGTCAAATTATTGCCCTGCCCAGAATATACAAAAGTGATACTTGCCGCTTTTGATGACGTTGCCAAGGCGGGTTTAGCTGTTAGTCATATTATTGCTGCCGGTATTATCCCCGCAGGCTTAGAAATGATGGACCAAGTGGTCATTAAAGCAGTTGAAGATTTCGTTCATGCTGATTTCCCTAAAGTCGCCCAAGCAATTGTGCTCTGTGAAATGGACGGTAACCCTTTAGAAGTGGCAGAACAAGTCGAGCAAGTTGAGAAAATCATGCTTGATTCAGGTGCTATTGAAATAAGAACGGCAAAAGATGAAGTCGAACGCACCTTGTTCTGGAAAAGCCGCAAATCTGCTTTTACCGCACTAGGCCGCATTTCTCCAGATTACTATTGTATGGATGGTACTATTCCACGTAGACATTTACCCATAGTACTTGCGCGTATTAAAGAATTATCTAAAGAATTTGATCTAACGGTCGCTAATGTATTCCATGCGGGTGATGGAAATTTGCACCCCTTGATTCTTTATGATATTAATTATGAAGGTGAACTAGAGAAAGTTGAATGCTTAGGTCAACGCATTCTTGAACTTTGTGTGTCCGTCGGAGGTACGATTACAGGAGAACATGGCGTAGGCATCGAAAAACTAAATGGCATGTGTATGCAATTTGAAACTTTAGAGCTGAATCAATTTCTTAATATCAAAGCCGCTTTTGATCCACATAAGTTACTCAACCCAGGTAAAGCCTTACCAACATTGCACCGTTGTGCCGAATTTGGCGCTATGCATGTACATCAAGGGCAACTTACTTTTCCTGAGCTAGAACGGTTTTAAGATGACTAACGATCTAACCCAAGCATTACAAACCGAAGTCACTGAAGCGCTAGCCAATAAACAAACCTTGGCCATTGTGGGTGGCAATAGTAAACGATTTCTAAAACCTGCAAAGACCGATAAAACCTTACATCTTACCCAACATACTGGTATCTTAGATTATGAACCTTGCGAATTGTATATCACCGCAAGAACGGGCACCCCGTTGCAAACAATTGAAACTTTATTAGCCCAACATCATCAAATGCTGGGCAGTGAGCCCCCGCATTTTAGCCTCGGTTTAAATAAAGCTACTTTAGGTGGAGCTATTGCATGCGGATTCTCTGGCTCTAGACGTCCCTTTTCTGGAAGTTTACGTGATCATGTATTAGGCGTAAAAATATTAAATGGTCAAGGCCAAGTAATGCGCTTTGGTGGACAAGTAATGAAGAACGTAGCCGGATTTGATGTCTCCCGTTTAATGGTAGGTGCTCGAGGCACACTAGGTGTTTTATTAGAAGTCACGCTTAAAGTCATGCCTAAACCCCCCGCAGAAATAACTCTACGTATTGAGTGTTCACTTCCGGATACTCCTTTACTTATGGCTAAGTTTGGCCGAATGTCCTTACCCCTATCTGCTATGGCTTGGCTAGAGGGTGCCATTTTTATCCGGTTACAAGGCTCAGAAGTTGTCATTCTTGATGCTCAACGAAAAGTCGGTGGCGATGTTATTGTTAACAGTCCACAATTTTGGCTGGAATTACGAGAACAAACGCATCCGTTCTTCCGGTCCGATCAACCTTTATGGCGACTATCTGTGCCTCCAGCTACACAACTATATCTACCTAACAATGAGGTTTTTATTGACTGGAGTGGAGGATTACGCTGGTGGAATACTAACAAATCTGCTGAAGAAGTTAACCAGATGATTCATCAAGTAGCCGGTCATGCCTCTCTATTTCGAGATGCTCATGCTGTTACAGGCGCACAACCACCACTGGACTTAATGCCTCTACATCAACAATTAAAAAAATCCTTTGACCCTCATGGTATTCTTAACCCTGGCATACTAGGAGTACCCTATTAATGCAAATATCACTGACACCAGGGCTAACTAAAACACCTACTGGAGAAGAGATTGAAAAGATTCTTCGTTCCTGTGTACATTGTGGTCTATGTAATCCAGCCTGTCCTACCTATAATTTGTTAGGAAACGAACTTGATGGTCCACGGGGTCGTATTTATCAGATTAAAAACTTGTTTGAGGGCAAATCCATAACAAATGAAACTCAACGCCACCTTGACCGTTGCCTAAGTTGCCGTGCCTGTGAAACCGCATGCCCTTCAGGCGTGCAATACTCAAAACTACTTGATTTAAGTCGAGCTGAATTAGATAAGCAAGTTAAACGTCCCTTTTTACAACGTTGCATTCGTATGGCTTTATGTTGGATTGTTCCATCTACTCAACGGTTTAGTTTTTTTATCTCACTAGCAAGAAGCATCAGGCCATTGATACCTTCACCGTCATTAAAACGTCGAATCCCTCTTGCAAAAGCCTCTGGCATTTGGCCGAAGAGTCGGCATGCTCGACGTGTACTTATTTTAGGGGGGTGCGTACAATCCACTCTAGAGCCAAATATAGATTCAGCATTAGCAAGAATTTTAGATCAACATGATATTTCGGCTAATGCATTTTATTCAGGTTGTTGTGGCGCTATAAGTCATCATTTAAGTGCAAAAGAACAAACAATGTTAAGAATTAAACAAAACATTGATGCCCTATGGCCAGAGATTGAAGCGGGCATTGAGGCGATTATTATCACAGCAACCGGTTGTGGGGCGATGTTACAAGACTATGCTGACCTCATGAAACATGACACTCATTATGCAGAGAAAGCTTTTAAAGTCAGTACTCTTTATAGTGACCCCATACAGTTGCTTGAAAATTTGGAAATTAATAAGGTAGGGCTTGGTCGGCGTGTGGCTTTTCATGCGCCTTGTACCTTAGTAAATGCACTTAAACTTGAAGGTCGTGTTGAAGCGTTATTGACTCAAGCGGGCTTTGATGTATTACCCGGAATGCAGTCTAGTCAATGCTGTGGTTCTGCAGGGACTTATTCCTTACTACAACCTAACTTAGCCAAGCAATTACGTGATCGTAAACTTGAACAATTACAAAATCCCCAACCCGACATAATTGCTACCGCTAATATTGGTTGTTTGTTACATTTAAATACA